>JAHOYS010000046.1 GCA_019038815.1 Desulfobacterales bacterium
TTGCAGTACAATATGCGCAAACTTAAATTATTTGTTCAGCATTTTCTTTAGATAATAGCCTGTGTAGGATCTTTTATTTTGTGCGATTGCTTCAGGTGTTCCTGATGCAACGATTTCTCCGCCTTTATCCCCACCTTCAGGTCCAAGATCGATGATGTGATCAGCACATTTGATGACATCAAGATTGTGCTCTATCACTACTACTGTATTTTTTGAATCGACCAGTTTATTCAAAACAAACAATAATTTATTAATATCATCTGAATGGAGCCCTGTGGTGGGTTCGTCCAGAATATAGATGGTTTTTCCAGTCCCTTTTTTTGACAGTTCCCTTGCAAGTTTTATTCTTTGGGCCTCTCCTCCAGACAAGGTTGTGGCGGCCTGGCCAAGTTTTATATATCCAAGTCCGACTTCCATGAGGGTAGTAAGTTTGTTTCTGATAGATGAGATATTTTCAAAAAATCGAGCCGATTGATTAATTGTCATGTCAAGAACCTGGGCAATATTTTTACCTTTATATTTGATATCCAGGGTTTCCCGGTTGTATCGTTTCCCTTTGCAGACATTACATGCAACATAGACATCGGGTAGAAAATGCATTTCAATTTTAATGATACCATCACCGGCACAGGCTTCACACCTGCCTCCTTTGACATTAAAACTGAACCGGCCAGTTTTATATCCTCTTGCTTTTGATTCGCGGGTTTTGGAATAAAGTTCCCTGATATAGTTAAAAACCTGTGTATAAGTGCCGGGGTTGCTTCTGGGTGTTTTTCCAATGGGAGACTGATCAATATGGACAACTTTATCAAGATGTTCAAGGCCTTTAATTTCTTTAAACTTTCCGGCAGTTTTCCTGGAGCGGTTGATCCTGTTTGCAAGAATTTGATAAAGAGTGGATAAAACAAGAGTTGATTTCCCTGATCCTGAAACACCGGTCACACAGGTAAAACATCCTATGGGGAAGGAGACATCAATGTTTTTAAGATTATTTGAATTTGCCTGATAAATAGTTAATGATTTTCCAGTACCAGTTCTTCTTTTTTCAGGGGTTTTAATACATTTTTTGCCGGACAGATAAAGACCGGTTAATGAAGCCTTACACTTGATAAGTTCTTCAGGAGGCCCCGAGAAAACAACTTCACCACCGTTTATCCCTGCTGCAGGTCCGATATCAATCACATAATCGGAAGAAAGGATAGTCTCTTCATCATGCTCAACAACCAATACGGTATTGCCAAGATTCCGAAGGTCCATCAAAGTGGTTAATAATCTTGCATTATCCTTTTGATGAAGCCCGATACTGGGTTCATCTAAGACATAAAGCACCCCTGTAAGTTTAGAACCGATTTGGGTGGCAAGACGGATCCTCTGGGCTTCTCCACCGGACAGCGTTGCAGCGGATCGACCAAGAGTAAGGTATTCAAGACCGACATTTTGTAAAAAATTTAAGCGTTCCGTAAGTTCCTTGATGATTCTGGCTGCGATAATTCGGTCTTGATCTTTAAGAGTTAAAGATGAGATATAATTAACTGAATGCTGTATGGAAAGAGAAGTGATTTCCCAGATGGTTTTATCACCGACCCTGACAGACCCGGATGCTTTATTGAGTCTTGTTCCATTACAAAAAGAGCAGGTTTTAAAATTCAAAAACTTTTTTATTTCTTCTCTCATATAGCTGGAGTCTGTTTCAAGATACCGTCTTTTCAGGTTTGGAATCACGCCCTCAAAGATTTTTTTATAAACAATTTTTTTGTCCATTCTTTCAACATAAAAAGGTATTTCTTCTTTATTTGATCCATAAAGCAGAACCTGTTGAAATTCAGGTGACAGATTTTTGAAAGGCTTATAGATATCTTCTTTATAATGGGTAACCAGGGCATCAAGAAATTCCATAAATTGAACTGAATCCCTGTTTTGCCAGGGGATGACAGCTCCCTGCCTTAAAGAAAGCGCTTTATCCGGGACAATCAGATCCGGATCAAACTGGGTGACTGATCCTAGCCCGTCACACTTGGGACATGCACCCTGGGGTGAGTTAAACGAGAAAGATGCTGGTGTAAATTCAGGATAACTGACCCCGCACTTAACACATGATGCTTTTTCACTGAAAAGGATTTCCCTGTTTCGGGTCAGATCAAGTATGGCTACAAGCCTTTCCGACAATGAAAGAGCAAGCTCCAGGGAGTCTGCCAGGCGTTTTTCAATGCCTTCTTTAATTATCAGGCGATCTACAACAGCATCAATGGTATGCTTTTTATTTTTTGGAAGCTTAGGAAGATCGTCAATTAAATAAATTTTATTATCAACCCTGACCCTGGCAAAACCATCCTTTTTCATTTTTAAAAACAGCTTTTCATGTGAACCTTTCTGTCCATTTATCAAAGGAGCCAAAATCATAATTTTTGATTTTTTATCAAGGTCCATAACCCGATCAGTGATTTGATCAATAGACATGAAAGAAATGGGCAAGCCGCATTTGTAACAATAAGGCTTACCAATTCTTGCAAATAGTAATCGAAGGTAATCATAAATTTCCGTGACCGTACCAACAGTTGATCTTGGGTTGTGGCTGGCTGATTTTTGTTCAATGGATATGGCGGGACTAAGGCCGATAATAGCATCTACATCGGGTTTATCCATCTGTCCTAAGAATTGTCTGGCATAGGTAGAAAGGGATTCAACATATCTTCGCTGGCCTTCGGCATATAATGTGTCAAAGGCAAGAGTGGATTTCCCTGAGCCGGAAAGGCCTGTAATAACAGTCAAACTGTTTCTGGGTATTTCAACATTAATGTTTTTAAGATTATGTTCCCGGGCACCTTCAATGATAATTTTATCTGTATCCATTTATTTCCGGCTTTTTATTATTGGCCTGGAAGGCTGCCATTTTAATTGCCTGTACAAGGCTTGAAGGGTCTGCAATTCCCTGCCAGGCAATGTCATAAGCTGTGCCGTGATCCACTGAGGTCCTGATAATCGGAAGGCCTATGGTTGTGTTTACACCGTCCTTAAAATGGACAAGTTTGAATGGAATAAGCCCCTGATCATGATACATGCAGACCACTGCATCATACTGGCCATTAACTGCCTTATAAAAAACAGTATCCGGTGGCAGGGGGCCTGTAACTTTCAATCCTTCTTTTTTTGCAAGCCTGACAGCAGGGGCGATGATGTCTTCTTCCTGCCGGCCAAACATGGATGCTTCACCTGCATGGGGGTTCAGTCCTGCAACGGCAATTTCAGGGTACTTGATATCAAACCGTTCTTTTAAAGAGGTATGGGTCAGCTTTATCTTTTTAATAATTTTGTCCATTGTAAGGCTGGCTGACACCTGGGATAATGGAATATGAATAGTAACAAGGACGACTCTAAGTTTGCCGCCTGCCAGCATCATGGCATAATCTTTCGCTTTTGTTCTGTGGGCCAGTAATTCTGTATGCCCGTGAAACTGAGAGCCTGCAAGTTTTAAAGCTGTTTTTGTGATGGGACAGGTTACAAGGCCTGATATGTGATTGTCCAATGCAAGATCAATTCCTTTAATAATATAGTCCTGCATGGCAGTTCCGGTTTCAATGGTTGGGCCTGAAAGATCGGATAAATTCATACCAATATTGGAGATATCAATGATATCAAGAGTATTAAAAAGGTACCTGCCTTGTCCCGGATTATCTATGATATTGATATGATTGTTGTAGCTTAAAAGCTTCAACGCCTGTTTTATAATATATGAATCTCCAATAATCAGAGGTCTGCATAAAGCATAAAGGCTGGAGTTATTTAAAGCTTTTACCAGTATCTCAGGCCCGATTCCGACAGGGTCTCCCATTGTAATGCCGATAATTGGAAGGATGTGTGAATTTTTCATTAAAATATCTATGGTATTAAGGTTTAATAATGCAAAACAAACTGCAATATACTATTGGAAAATGAAAGTGTAAATATAATTTTACTCATAAAATTGTGAAACTACTGTTAAATTCATGTTTTAAAAAAAGATGTGATTTTTATTCAATTTGAAGCAATTAAAAGAAAAACGGAATAAATCAAAGGAAATTTATTTTTTTAGAAATTAAAAATTTGCTTTGAAATGTTAAAATCTCTTGGAAAAATAAATAGTTGTCGAAGTGGTTGTAATTTTTAGAAAAATTTTTGTTCCACAGAAAAAATTTAATAAAATCAAATGATTAAAAAATTATGCCAAACAAAAATCTAATATTACGCTAATACTGCTTATTAGATTTGACCAATAAAAAATATTTCATTAATTAAAACCATACTTTTTTAATGTCCGTTTTATTCGTTATTAGTTATAAATTTGCTTTATAAATCAGTATTTCAATCCGCAGTTGAAAGGAAGAGGACTTTTTTTGAAAAATATTGGACCATTCTGGAAAGAGGTAAAATGCCAAATCAAAAAAACATTACCCGATCATAGTTACAGGATGTGGATAGAGCCTGTCGAGCTTCTTGAGCATGATAGTCATCATATTAAATTATCCAGCCCGAATGCCTATTTTATCAAACGGTTAAAAGATAATTATCTTTCGATATTTAAAGAAGAGTTTTTAAAAATAGGGATTAATGATATCAATATTGAATTTAAAGTATCTTCCAAAAAAAAATCAGCTTCAGCAAGAAAAAACAAAACACCAAGCGCATATCCGGCGGTTCCCTTGTCCTTGAAAAAATCAAGGCAAATGCATCTGCCCGGGCTTAACGTAAGGTTTGACAGTGGACGGATGTTCAAAAAAGGATTCACCTTTGATGATTTTGTGGTGGGGGACAATTCAAGCTTTGCCTATTCTGCATTATTATCCCTTGCCCAGGGAAAAATAAAAGGTTCGAACATTCTTTATCTTTTAGCTAAAACCGGCCTTGGAAAAAGTCATTTATCCCAGGCAGTCGGGCATCATATTATTACAAACAACCTTTCCAAAAGGGTCTACTATATAACAGCAGAAGATTTTACCAATGAAATGATATTTTCTTTGAGAAATAATACCATAGTGCGGTTCAAAGAAAAATACAGGAAAAAATGTGATGTATTAATTCTTGAAGATATCCAGTTCCTGTCCGGAAAGAATGCTACGCAAAAAGAACTTGCCATGACATTGGATTATCTTCTTGAAGCAGATAAAAAAATCATTTTTTCAGGATGTGAGCTTCCGGAAGACATTCCTAAGCTGAATGACCAGCTGAAGTCTCGTTTAACCCTTGGGCTTGTCACACAAATTGATGCACCAAATTATACAACCCGGGTCAGGATATTAAAAAAGAAATCAAAAATTTTTGGATGTAAAATCCCCAATCAGGTAACCGAGTATATTGCCCAGGAATTGTGCGATGATGTCCGGCAGCTGGAAAGCGGTCTGTTTGGTGTGGCTGCAAAAGGACAGCTAATGGGATACGATATTGATATTGAGCTGGCAAAGAGTGTCCTTGCAAACATCACAAAAATAAAAAAACGAATCACTGTTGAATCAATTAAAAAAATGGTTTGCAAAGAATATTCAATTTCTGAAAAAGATATTATCTCAGCTTCCAGGAAAAAACGAATTGTAAAACCACGGCAAATGGCTATTTTTCTTTCCAGAAAATATACAGATCAACCCATTAAAAAGATTGGCACAAGCTTTAATAAATATCATGCAACTGCCATATATGCCATTAACGCAATTGAAAGAGAGCTAAAGCAAAAAAGTGTTCTTTATGAACAGGTAAATTATCTTTCTAAAAAAATTGAAACAGGAAAATTTTAAATGGGATTTTCCAACTCTGTTTACAGACAACTTCAAAAGATATCAGGAAAATCAAACGTTACAAAAGAACAAGAAGAATTGTTGTGTTACTCCTATGATGCTACGGGAAATTCTTTTCTTCCGGATGTCATAGTATTTCCGGAATCAGAAAAAGAAGTTAGCCTGATTTTAAAACTGGCATCAAAAGAAAAGTTAATTGTGGTACCCCGTGGAGCCGGTTCCGGGATGACAGGGGGTGCTGTGCCTGTAAAGGGCGGCCTTATGATGGTCACAAGCCGCATGAACAAGATTTTTGATATTGACGAAAACAATTTTTTAGTGAGAGTTCAACCTGGTGTTATTGTTTCAGATATCCATAAAACCGTAGAAGAAAAAGGGTTGTTTTACCCGCCGGATCCTGCAAGTTCATCTGTTTGCACCATTGGGGGAAATATTGGTGAATGCGCAGGTGGACCAAGAGCGGTAAAATATGGGGTCACGCGCGATTATGTCTTGGGGCTAAGAGCTGTGCTGCCTTCAGGGGAAGTGATTAAAACAGGGACTTCCACAGTAAAAGGGGTTGCCGGATATGATCTGACACGCCTGATTGTGGGCTCTGAAGGTACATTGGCAGTGGTTACTGAAATTACATTAAAGCTTCTGCCTTTGCCTGCAACTATTAAAACAATGGCTGTTTTTTTTGACAGTGTGCAAAAGGCTGCCACAACCGTATCCGGGATTATGAGGAAAACTGTTGTCCCAAGATGTGTTGAATATATGGATGAAGCCTGTCTTGATCTTGTAAAAAACTATTTTAGCTTTGATTTATCTGAAAATGTTAAAGCCTTGCTGATAATAGAACTGGATGGAGATGCCGGCAGTGTTGAAAAAGATGCCCGGAATATTAAAGAATTGTGTTTTTCTTATGATGCTCTGGATGTCATGGTTGCAAAAGATCAAACAGAGGCACAAAAATTATGGGATGCCAGGAAAGCATTGTCTCCGGTGTTATACAAAATTGCAACCAACAAGATTAACGAGGATATTGTTGTCCCTATCGACAAAATACCAGATATGGTTCGTGTAACTCAGAAGATTCAAAAAACATCCGGCTTAAAAGTGGTCAGCTTTGGCCATGCAGGGGATGGAAATATCCATTGCAATATTATGTATAACAAAGCGGATGAAAATGAGTTAAAAAGGGCAGAAAAGGCCGTTGATGAACTTTTTAATGCGACGTTAAGCCTGGGTGGCACCATTACCGGAGAGCATGGGGTCGGTATGACTAAAATGAAATACTTGCCCCTTGAAATCGGTACCACACAAATTGAACTGATGAAAGGGATTAAAAAGGTATTTGATCCCCAGAGTATATTAAATCCGGGCAAGATTTTTTAGGAACTGCAAAGAACTGCCAACCGTCTGGATTCACAAATTTTTACCTGACTCTCCTCCATAGGCCAAAACAAAAATTACTGGAGCTTTATCGCATAATGATTGTGGATTAATAATTTTTCCAAAATATCAATTTTTGGATTTTTATTATGCAGGACGCAGCATCGTATAGCTATTGAACAATATTTTGAACAAAGTTTATTTTTTTTATTAAATTCTCCAAAACAATCCGGTATGTCTATGGAGTCTTTTTTAATCGAATTGTTGATAATTATCTGGTCCAGCTGTTTTATTTCCATATTCATTCCATATATAGATTGTTTTTCCATATTTAGTGTAAAAAATTCTATTGGTCAACACCTAATTTTTTTATATTAAAACCATTGATTCCAATTTTTCAATTAACGGTTTCAAGGCCTGTTTTTTGTTGGCGGAAACAAGAACACCCTGGTTTAGCAACCATTGATCATCAAAAGAATCAAGATTAATTCGGTCTATCTTATTAAACACATAGAGGGTAGGGGTTTTATCTAATTTTAAATCTTTAAGAATTTTTTCTACAGATTCTTTTTGCTGTTTATAACGGGGATTGCTGATATCTACCACATGTAAGATAATATTTGCATCAGCAAGTTCTTCCAAGGTTGCATGAAAGGCCTGCATCAACTCTTTGGGAAGATTTTGGATAAACCCGACAGTATCCGTGATAATGACTTCCGTGTCTTTAGGGAATCTTAATCGTCTGCTGGATGGATCAAGGGTGGCAAACAGTCGATTGGCTGCAACAATTTTACTTTGAGTTAATGTATTCAAAAGAGTTGATTTGCCGGCATTTGTATAACCGACAATTGAAATAACGGGTAAATCCTTTCGTTTACGCCTGGACTTTTGCTGCCGGCGTTGTTTGCGAATTTTGACAATCTCTTTTTTTAACCGGTTGATCTTTTCTCTGACCCTTCGTCTATTGATTTCAAGTTTTGTCTCGCCGGGTCCTCTACCCCCGATTCCGCCGATCAACCTTGACATGGCCGTATTTTTAGTGATCAACCGCGGCAAAAGGTATTCCATCTGGGCAAGTTCCACCTGAAATTTACCTTCCCTTGATTTAGCCTGTTTGGCAAAAATATCAAGGATCAGCTGGGTACGGTCAATGACTTTCATTTCAACAAAATCAGTAATGGAACGAATCTGGGAAGCAGATAATTCCCTGTTAAACACCAGCATGGTTGCATACTTTTGAATCGCCTGAATAATCAGGCTTGAAAGTTTTCCCTTACCGACAACAAATTTTGGATCAATAGTTTTCCTTCGCTGGACGGCTGTACCAATCACGTTGATATGGCTTGTTTTACAAAGATCTTTCAGTTCTTCCATCAAGGCCCAGGCTTTTTTGGGATCTGAAGTCGTTGCATTGATCAAAAATGCGTTTTCAGTCCCTGATTCAGGTTTATATAAAGAATTCTTTCTTGTCAGCTCAGATTCAAGCGCCAGAATCTGAGCCAGGCAGTCAATGTCCAGTTGATGAATTGTACCGGGTGCAACAACCTGATATGGAGCTGAATTCTCATCCGGAAGGATATGTCCGGAATAAACAGTTCCAGGCTTGCCGTCCAGTGTGATACAAACAGCTGTGATATAATCCAGCCGCAACAGTGCAAGGTCTGTGAGGTCATCCCTTGTCAAGGGCTCTTCTTTTAAATGGGTATGGATGAGGCGCAGCCCCTTGAGTCTGCCGGGAAGGGCCATAAAGCCTGCAGTTACAGGAATGACAATTCTGTGTGAGTCTCCGACAATAACATAAATAACTTTCCCGTTCCGGTCGATGAGAAGACCGATCTGCCGTCTGGTATCATGGGAAAGTTCAGTTAAAAGAATTGCAAGTTCAGGGTCTATAATATACTCGGGCGGTGTGCTGTAGTTATAGAGATTTTCAATTCGTTTGATCTGGGTGTTTCTCAGGCCTGAAGTGTTACCGGTAAGTTTTCTCTTCATTCAAATTCCTGATATGAATCCGGTGCAAGTTCTTCAAACCGTGTATATTGACCCATGAAATGCATGAATGCAGTACCTGTAGCACCGTTTCTGTTTTTGGAAACAATGATTTCAGCTGTACCTTTTTTAGGATTATCCGGTTCTTTATTATAGACCTCATCCCTGTAAATGAATGCAACAATATCAGCATCCTGTTCCAGCGCGCCTGATTCACGAAGATCAGACAGCATGGGGCGTTTGTCAGAGCGTTGTTCAAGCATACGGTTCAGCTGGGATAAAGCAAGGATCGGAACATTCAATTCTTTGGCAAGTGCTTTTAAAGATCTTGAGATTTCAGCAATTTCAAGATCTCTTCGATCTGTCCTGAATGGGGGCTTCATCAACTGAAGATAATCAACAATAATCAGGCCAAGTTCATTATGCTTTTGATAAAGTTTTCTTGACTTTGCTCTTATTTCCATTGCAGTAATATTGGGTGTATCATCAATAAAAATGGGCAGTTCATTTAAAATACCTGCCGCATCTGTTGTGTTTTGCCAGTCTTCCTGGCTGATAAAACCGGTTCGAAGCCTGTTTGAATCTATCCGTGCTTCTGAGGTTAGAAGTCTCATGGAAAGCTGCTCATTTGACATTTCAAGGGAAAAAACGGCAACAGGTTTATGTTCCTCAATGGCAACATTTCTGGCAATGTTTAAAGCAAAGGCAGTTTTTCCCATGCTGGGTCTTGCTGCCAGAATAATCAAATCAGATTTTTGTAATCCGGATGTAATATTGTTTAATTTTACATATCCGGTAGAAAGTCCTGAAAGCCCACCATCTTTGCCCTGTCGCTCTTCAAGTTTATCAATGTTTAAATTGATCAAATCTCCTAAATTTTGAAAGGAATTCCCTGATTTTTTTTCAGAAATATTTAAAACAGAGCTTTCAGCAAAATCAATAATATCTTCAAAATCGCCTTTATCTTTCAGACATTTTTCAATAATGCCCGAAGAAGCAGTTATTAATTGTCTTAAAGAAGCCTTGCCCTTGATTATTTTAGCATAATGGACAGCATTTACAGCAATAGGGGCTGCATCAGAAATGGCTGCAAGGTAGGCAACCCCGCCGATTTTTTCAAGTTCTTCTTTTTCTTTGAGCCTGTTGGCAACTGTAACAAGATCTGCAGGCTCTTCTTTAGCGGCAAGCTCAATAATTGCTTTGAATATTTTTTTATGAGCACCTTTATAGAAGTCCTCATAAGATATTATGTCTATAATATCATCAAGGCTGTCATTATTAATAAATATAGCACTTAATATTGATTCTTCCGCATCAATATCGTGGGGAGGTGTTTTGATCAAAAGCGGGTCTGTGGCTATTTTATTTTTTATGGGCACAATATAATCTTTAATAGGTGTATCCGGGGAAATTTTAAAATTTCCCCGGACCTGGTTTAAATATTATTTTTCTTCTTCTTCAGCAATAACATTTACTGTAATTTCAGGCTCAACATCCTTGTAAAGACGAATGGGCACCTTGTACTCACCAATTTCTTTGATGGGTTCGGCAATAAGAATGGAACGTCGTTCCAGCATAATGCCCTGACTGTTTAGAGAATCTTTGATGTCATGGGTTGTAACTGATCCATAAAGACGGGATTCTTCATGAACCTTGGCGCTGATTGTACATACAACATTTTTGATTTTAGCAGCCATTTCCTCAGCAATTTTTTTCTCTTTGGCAATCTGAAGTTCAAGTTTTGCTTTTGCCTGTTCCATGACTTTTCTGTTCTGGGGTGTAGCAAGAATGGCCTTGCCTTGAGGCAGAAGATAGTTGCGGCCAAACCCGGGCGCGACTTCACATTCTGCTCCTGCGATGCCAAGTGTGTCAATAGTTTCTTTTAATATAACTCTCATTTAAACCTCCAAAAAAGTTCAGCCTCTTTTTATTTCAGGCCAACTTTTAATTTATTTTTTTATCATGTAGCCGTATCAAGTTTTCTAAAATTTATCCAGGTATCAAATAATCCGAATCCGATGACAAGGAACAGAAAAACAGGTTGAATCGCAATTAATATGTAAAAAAAAAGCTTTAATGCAACAGGGATATTCTTTTTTTGAAAAAAAAATGATACCACTGCAATTCCCTGGAAAAAATATACAAACATTAAAATGATCAAGCAGTTTACAGAAAGTACTTTTAACACATTTAAGGGTAAAAATATTAAAACAGATAGAGCAATTACACCAAATACCAAATAATCGGGTGCTTTCCATTGATTTAAATTTTCAATACTTTTGATAATAATTCCTCTTTTTAATAGTAACTTTTTTATTAACAGGATGTTAAGCCATACCATAGTAAGGTACGAATTTATAAATATCCCCGGAAAAATAACAACAAACAATGAACTTGCTTTTTCGAGCATTTGCTGGTTAATTTTCATTTCCGGATAAAGTTGAGCCGATTCTGAAAAAAGCTGGGTTGATAAAACTTTATATCTGGATACATAGTTTGAAATTAATTGTTCAATTCCCTGGGCTTGAGTTAAAGAATAAATAAGTAAAACAGCTAGGCAGGTCCCAAGAACTGCAAAACCTGTGTACATCATAATTCTTTCAATACTTAAATGTTTTTCTATAAATTCACCAAGGAAAAAACCTGTCATCAATAAGGAACCAAAGTAGAGTGTATTAAATGCAAGGTTATTGGTAAATACAATCAGCACAGCCAGGCTTACCGCCATGATAATACCGCTGCTGTTTCTTCCTGCCTTAAGCCTGTAAAATAGAACAGGTAAAGGAAGGAGCATCCAGGCAAAGATACCTATCAAAGGCATGATATACATGATGGCAATGATCAGCATACATAGAAGGATACCGGTTAGAATATCCTTAATTGCTGTAGGTTGTATTAGTGTACCAGTCACCTGCAGTACTCCTGCTTTTTTTAATACATGGGTCTGCCAACAAACGGCAGCAGCGCTAGCTGGCGGGATTGCTTGATGGCAACAGTAAGCTGGCGTTGATGTTTGGCACAGGTACCCGTGATTCTTCTGGGAATTATTTTCCCGCGTTCTGTAATGAATTGTCTGAGTGCTTTAGGGGTTTTGTAATTTATCTCAAGATCATTGTCCACACAGAATCTGCATATTTTGCGACGCTGATAAAATTTATTTTTACCACCGCCTTTTTGATTTCTACGGTTATTATACATTGTCATTATCCTCCGAACTTAATGATTCAGTTTCTTTTTCGGTTTCTTCAACTTTTTCATCTTCTTTGGAAGTCTCTTCTTCAACAGGCTTTTCCTCAACAGGTTCTTTGTCTGTCTTTTTCTCAACAGTCTTTTCTTCAACAGATTTTTTTTCTGTCTCGTCTACCTGTTTGGATTGATTTTCTGCTTCTTGAGTTTCTTGAGCTTCTTTTTCAAGTTGTTCCGCCGTTACATCATCAGAAAGAAGGATGGTCATGAATTTCATCACATCATCACTAAGACGGAAGTTTCTCTCAAGCTCCTTTATGAGTTCGCCGGTTCCGCCGTAAGTTACACATACATAATGACCACGTAATTTTTTGTTGATTTCATAGGCAAGTTTTTTGTTGCCCCACTCATCAAAATTTAAAAAAACACCATTTTCCTGGGCAATTATATTTCTGACTTTATCAAGCAGGTCGACACGAGCTTGATCCTGAAGGTCAGGGTCAGAAATAAAAACAGTTTCATATTTCTTCATTTTTTCTCCTTACGGATATAAAGCCCTGACAATCAGTCAGAGCAAGGATTATTGCAAAACATAACACCCGCCTGTCAGGTGTTATATAAAAACTATTTTGTATATCATTAAAATCTATTTGGGTCAATATTTATCTTGATTCCAAATCCAGGTTAATTCTTATTGTTTGTAAATTATTATTACAATGATATGATACCGTGTTTATTAAAAAATTAAAGAGGGAATAATCACAGTAAAGAATAATAAGAATGCTGAATATTGATACAATATCAAAAAGTTTTGGAGATCAAGTCCTGTTTGATAAGACAGGCTTTCAGATCAATCCCGGTGAAAGAGTCGGGCTGATCGGCAGAAATGGTCATGGGAAAACCACACTGTTAAACATGATTGCAGGCCAGGATCACCCGGATGAAGGAAGTATCTCTTATCCTTCAGGGTATCGAATCGGTTCTTTATCGCAAAAAATTTCTTTTACTGAAAGCCATGCGATTGACGAAGTCATGTTAGGACTTTTAGACCACGAAAAAGGGCATTACTGGAAGGCTGAAAAAATTCTTGCCGGGCTTGGGTTTTCTCAGGATGATCTGACAAAAGATCCCTGCGAGTTTTCAGGTGGTTTCCAGGTAAGGCTTAATCTTGCCAAAGTTTTGGTTTCCAAGCCGGATCTTTTGATCCTTGATGAACCTACAAATTACCTTGACATTACATCCATCAGATGGATTTCAAAATTTCTCATTTCATGGCCCAGAGAAGTTTTACTGGTCACACATGACCGGGGTTTCATGGATAATGTTGTGACACATATTGCAGGTATTCACAGGCATAAAATAAAAAAAATCAAAGGAGATACCTCTAAATACTACCTGCAGGTTGTCCAGGATGAAGAAGTCTATGAAAAAACAAGGCAGAATGAAGAAAAACGAAAAAAAGAGATTGAACAATTCATCACAAGATTCCGGGCAAAAGCCCGTCTGGCAAACATGGTGCAATCCCGGATAAAAACGCTGGAAAAATCCCAGACAAAAAATAAACTCCAAAAGCTTAAAAATCTTGAATTTGAATTTAACTGTCTTCCTTTTTCCGGTAAGCAGCTATTAATGATAGAAAATTTATCTTTTGGCTGGCAAGCTGACAAACCATTAATCAGCAACTTTTCTTTGACAGTTTATCCTGATGACCGTGTTGCCATTATTGGTAAAAACGGCAAAGGAAAAACAACTCTCTTAAAATTGATAAATGGAACTGTCAACTCTATTTCAGGTAGTATTAAAACTAATCCGGGCGTGCACGTTGGCTATTTTGAACAGACAAATGTTCAATCGTTGAATGATAATTTTACTGTTGAAGAAGAGCTTGTTTTTTCTTCGATTGATTCAGACAGACAGGCCGCCAGGAATATCTGTGGAGCCATGATGTTTGAACAAGACAGTGCATTAAAAAAAATATCCATACTATCCGGTGGAGAAAAATCAAGGGTAATGCTGGGCAAACTGCTTATGTCTCCTTTGAATTTATTACTGCTTGATGAACCCAGCAATCATCTGGATATAGAGGCTTGTGATTCTTTTGTCTGCGCCCTTGATACTTTTAAAGGAGGTGTGGTTATAATAACGCATAATGAAATGTTTCTTCACTCTCTTGCAAACAGGCTTGTGGTGTTTAAAAACAACACTGTGTCGGTTTTTGAAGGAACGTATAAAGAATTTTTAGATAAAGAGGGGTGGGGGGATGGAGAATGCGCTGCTGGGGGAAAAATTAAAAGCCCAGTCTTGTCAAAAAAAGAAATCCGTCAGAAAAAATCAGAAATTATCGCACAAAAATCAAGAGAAATTACACCGTTAAAACAAAAAATTAAGCGGCTGGAAAATGATATTGATAAAAATGAAGCATTGATAGCTGAAATTAATGAAGCATTGATAGAAGCATCAAATAATCAGGATGGCCAGAAAATTCAGGATTTAGCTAAAAAACTTGCAAAACTTGAAAATTTGAATGAAATACTGTTTGATGATCTGGAAACCCAGATAAATTCATTTGAAAAAATTGAAGAGTTATTTAATAATCAGTTAGAAGAATTTGAAAGGCATTAATTTAAGATGGACAAAAAAAAAATTGGCTTTTATTATGGTATCATTCTGATTGCAGTGGGATCAGGTATTTTTTACCGCATACCTCAAGTGATGCTGCAAGTAGAAACCATTGAATTTTTCAGACAAACACTTTTTCTTGTCAGATCAAGTTTTTATTTTTTAGGTGGGCTTTTAATTTTAGCAGGTGGTATCAGGATTTATAAAAATTATAAATAATATAAGGATTTCAGTATGCGCACATCGTCCAGTCTGAAAGCAACAATAAAAGATCAATCGGGTGCCGGAAAGACTAAAATTGGAGAAATCCTTTCAAAAGAAGGTCAGATTACCAGTATACAGCTGGATGAGGCATTACACGTTCAAAAAAAAACCAATGAACGGCTTAGCAGTATCCTTTTAAATAAAGGGTTTATTGATCCTGATACGATCGTCAACGTTCTTGGCCGACTTTATAATTATAAAGTTGTCAGATTTCCTGATATCAAGCCCGACCCTGAAGTATTGAAGATTCTACCCTATGAGATGGCTGAATCCGCCTTGGTGTTTCCCCTTGAATTCAAAGGCGAAGAACTGTCCATCACCATGGTTGAACCGACAGATACAGCTGTTGTTGAAGACCTTCAGAAAAAAACCGGGAAAATGATTCTGGTTTGTGTGTCGACTGAAAATGATGTGATTAAAGCCTTTCGCGATTTTTATAAAATCAGTGATGAAGAATATAAAAGCCTTCTTCATTTTGAGGATGATTTTGAAGAGGATGAGCCGGTCACTTCCGTCGATGATTTTGGATCCCTGGTTTCTGAGGCGGCAGAAGAGCTTGAAGTCGGGTCTGATGATATGGATGATTATCAGAACGAATTTTTAGCTTCTGATGCACCCATTATTAAGCTTGTGAATGGTATTCTTACCAAAGCTATTAATGAGGGTGTCAGCGATATTCATATTGAACCCTTTTATAAGGCATTTCAAGTGAGATACAGGCTTGACGGATCCATGTATAAGGCCATGAACCTCCCGGTCAGCATAAAAAATGCAGTTATCTCAAGAATTAAAATTCTTGCAGAACTTGATATCGCAGAAAGACGCGTTCCCCAGGACGGCAGGATAAAACTTCGATTCGGGAAAAGAAAATCCATTGATTTCAGGGTCTCTACTTTGCCTACTCTTTTTGGTGAAAGCATTGTTATGCGTATCCTTGATCAAAGCGCTTTGAACATTGATTTGACCAAACTTGGTTTTGACTCGATCACTTTTGACAGTCTGAAAAGATCCATTTCACGACCATACGGACTCATACTTGTCACAGGTCCCACAGGAAGCGGGAAAACAACAACACTTTATTCCGTACTGAACCGTTTGAATAAGGATGATATCAAAATATTGACTGCAGAAGACCCTGTTGAATTTAATTTTAAAGGAATTAATCAGGTTCCCGTGAAAGAAGAGGTTGGCATGACCTTTGCTGCAGCACTGAAAGCATTTTTGCGGCAGGACCCTGATATCATTATGGTGGGGGAAATCAGGGATATCGATACGGCTGAAATTGCAATTAAGGCAGCAATGACAGGCCATCTTGTATTTGCAACTCTTCATACAAATGACTGTCCTTCGACCATAGGACGACTCATTGACATAGGCATTCCTGCCTATATGCTGGCATCTTCCGTAACCATGGTCTTATCCCAGCGACTGGCCAGACGACTTTGTCCTGAATGTAAACAGGTTGTTACAGGCCATAATTCAAAAGATCTCGAATTTCATGGTTTTTTAAAAGATGAAATCGAAGGTTTAAAAATATATGGCCCCAAAGGGTGCAGCCACTGCAACGGAACAGGATATAAGGGTAGGGTAGGTCTTTATGAATTAATGGAAGTCACCGATGAGGTGGGGAAAGCCATTAGCGCTGAAGTGCCTGAAGATCAGCTCAGAAAAGTCGCCATAAAGGAAAAAATGGTTACACTGCGAGATGCCGGGATCAAAAAAATCAGGACAGGAGAAACATCCCTTGAAGAGGTTTTAAAAAAAACCAATATCAGCAAGGAAGCATTGCCGGCTTATCTTATTAATCCTGATGTTGAACAATACGAAGATAAAGATTTCGTTATCAGGGAAGGTAATACAGACATTGATTTTTTTAAGCTCATTCAAGGCGGGTTATATGTTGTTAAAGGCGGTAAAAAAATTGCTGAAATTGTTCAACCAAATGAGTATTTCGGAGAAATGTCAGCGCTTACCGGAGAACCCAGATCAGCATCAATTATATCCAAAGGGCGATCATTGGTTAAACGGTTTCCCGGGGACAAAATGTTTGAGGTGATAGAAAAATACCCTGATGTGGCAAAACATTTGTTTGTTGTTCTTGCAGGAAGGCTTGACAGTGCAGACCGACAGTTTGTGAATATGCTCAAGCAGATTAGAAGAGTCAAACCCAAGTAATCCGGTTGTATTATTATTTTTTAAAATATCTTTCTTTTTCACTGTATATGCAGCCACAATATTGCTGGCGATACATGTTAAGCCTTTTGGATTCTTCAATGCCAGATTTCCAACCTCCCCTGAAATCATGATAGAAAAATTTCAGATGGTACTTTTTGGCAATGGCTTCTCCGGTTTTTCTGATTTGATCATGATTCTGGAATTTGCTGTATAAAAGAGTGGTGGAAAAACCTTCAAATTTTCCTTTTTTGGCAACCAGTGCTGTTGCTTTAAGCCTGTCATAGTAGCAGTATCGACAACGGTCTTTTTCCCTGAAAACAACGGATTGAAGGAATTTTTCGATCTTGTAATCTGATTGATAAACGATCTTTAAGTCAATAGATTGAGAATACTGTTTTAACGTTTCTTCCCTTTTTTGACACTCGGAAAAAGGGTGAATATTATGCCGGTAAAAAAACCCCATTACATCCATGTTCATCTGCCGTAGAACTTTGACAGGATAAATAGAGCAGGGTGCGCAGCAGGTATGAAGTAAAAGCTTCAATCTCTTTTCCCAAATATTGATGTGCCGATCCTTACCATTGTAGAGCCTTCTTCTATGGCTACTTTAAAATCATTGCTCATTCCCATGGACAGGTGTTCCATTGACGCATTATCCATTTTTCGTGCTATAATTTTTTCTTTAATCAGGACTAATAGTTTAAAATATGTCCTGGCCTTTTCAGGGTCTGAAAAGTAAGGTGGCATGCACATCAATCCCTGTAAGGATAAATTTTCAAACGTATTGATCTGCTTTGTCAGCTCAATTGCTTCTTCGATTCCGGTTCCGGATTTCGTTTCTTCTTTACCAATATTAACCTGGACAAGTATTTTTTGAATTTTGTCAATTTTCTTTGCCTGTTTGTCTATTTCTTTTGCAAGTTTTAATGTATCGACCGTATGAATATATTCAAAATATTTGACAGCAAATTTAGCCTTATTGGATTGAAGATGTCCAATAAAATGCCAGCAAATCCCCTCTTTCCCAATAATATTTATTTTTTCAATTGCCTCTTGAATATAATTTTCTCCAAAATGTTTTGCACCCGCTTGGATTCCTTTCATTACCGTTTCTACACTTTTTCTTTTACTGACAGCAATCACTTGTACTGTATCAGGCTTACGCCCGCAGGATATGGCTGTATCCATAATTTGTTTGTTGATTCCATCGAAGTTATCTTTAATAGTTGTCATAATGATTTTAGTCCTTAAAGTGTATGATATTTAAACTCATAAGTGTTTCAACAACCTCACAGACAGGTAATCCTACAACATTGGAATATGACCCTGAAATCTGTTTGACAAGAAACGTTCCAATGCCCTGTATGCCATAAGCTCCCGCCTTGTCAAACGGTTCACCGGTCCTGACATACCAATGTATTTCCTGATCGGTTAAATACTTAAAGTATACTTTTGTTTCAACAGATTTCACAACCACACAGTTTTTTTTTTGATTGATCACACAAAAGGCTGTAAAAACACGGTGCTCACAATTATTTAATTTGCTGAGCATGGCAATGGCATCTTTTTTTGATTGAGGCTTGCCAAGAATTTGATCTTGAACAACAACGATTGTATCTGCCCCCAATATCCAGGATTCAGGATATAAAACCGATTGATTCTTTGCTTTTAAAAAGGAGAGCTCTTTAACATGTGCTTCCGGATTTTTATTTGAAACGATCTCTTCATTGATATCTGAAGGAGAAATTTCTATTTTTATACCGATTTGTTCAAGAAGTTTTTTTCTCCTGGGAGATCTGGATGCCAATATTAATTTTTCACCCTTAATTGATTTCATGAATCTCTTTTATCAGAAATTTTTCAAAGAGACAAACACAAGAGTTTTAAGCTTGCAAAATCATGAAAAATGATATAAAAATCCAAGAATCATGCCTGGGTGGCGGAACTGGTAGACGCAAGGGACTTAAAATCCCTCGGGCAAATTGCCTGTACGAGTTCAATTCTCGTCCCAGGTACCATTTAATATTTAAAGGGGTTTGGCTTTTTAACCAAAGCCCTTTTTTTAAAATCACAGCAAAGTTAATGTTATTTTACGGGTGACCTTAAGGTTATGGATAAACTTAAAATTATCGGTGGCAAGAGACTTCATGGAGAAGTGAACATCAGTGGTGCTAAAAATGCAGCACTTCCCTTGATTGCTGCAAGCATTCTTGTTAATGGGAAAACATATTTTACCAACGTGCCCGACCTGATGGATATTACCAGTATCAGACTTCTTTTGGAAGACCTGGGCGCAACTTGTAAGGCTTCAAAAGGATATCTTGAAGTTGATGGTTCCTCTATTAAAAAAATTGAGGCAGAATATGATCTTGTCCGGAAAATGAGGGCTTCCATTCTTGTACTAGGTCCCCTTGTTGCAAGATTCGGTCATGCAAAAGTATCTATGCCGGGTGGGTGTGCTATTGGGGCAAGACCTGTTAATATGCATCTTTCAGGGCTTGAAGCCCTGGGTGCAAGTATCAGTATCGAACATGGATATATTGAAGCAAAAGCGGACAGGCTTATTGGCAACGAGATCTATTTTGATATGCCTACCGTCACCGGTACTGAAAATTTAATGATGGCCGCAGCACTGGCAAAAGGTAGCAGTGTGTTGAGAAATGCCGCAAAAGAGCCTGAAATTGTTGCCCTTGCAGATGCCTTAAACAAAATGGGCGCAAAAATAAATGGGGCTGGAACCGCCATTATTACCGTAGAAGGGGTGAAAAACCTTTCTTCAGCTGACATCAAAATTATTCCAGACCGAATTGAAACCGGCACGTTTATGGTTGCAGTCGCTGCAACAGGAGGGGATGTCCTCATCAAAGGGTGTGAACCCGATCACATCGGCGGTCTCATCAATAAGCTTAAAGCCGCCGACACAACTATTATACCCTCTACAGACAGTATCAGAATTATTGGAAATAAACCCATTAAAAATGTCGACATTAAAACACTGCCATATCCTGGTTTTCCAACTGATATGCAGGCTCAGTTCATGACCTTGATGGCCATTGCAAATGGAAACAGCATGATTCATGAATCTATTTTCGAAAATCGTTTTGTCCATGCCAATGAACTCCTTCGAATGGGGGCGGACATTTCAATATCCAGTGGAAATATTGCGATGGTTAGAGGTGTTAAAAAACTTCAAGCCGCGCAGGTTATGGCTTCCGATTTAAGAGCCAGTGCATCCCTTGTTATTGCAGGCCTTGTTGCAGAGGGGACAACTGTTATTTCAAGAGTATACCATATGGACAGGGGGTATGAAGCTATTGAAAAAAAATTATCACTGCTTGGTGCAGACATAGAACGTATTTAAGTAAACCTCAAAGATTTAAGGTGAGATGGTGTGAAAATGTTTTTCAGACCTTTAAAGCCCGCATCTTTTTTCATCTTCCTTGTACTGATTGCCGGGATTTTAACTGGGAACCTTTCTTCTGATAATAAAACGCTTTCTTTTTTTGTTCTTGCCGTCTTATTTATCCTGTCCTTTCCGGTCTTTTATTTTAATAAAAAAATAATTTTTATTTTTATTCTTGGCTTGGTTTTCAGCTTTGGATATCTTTCCATTCAAATCAAGTTGTTCCCTGATGTACCGTCTCATCATATTTCCAATTATCTGGATTCAAAAAAAAATGTTATTACCGGCAGAGTCGTTTCGTTCGCAAAGCACTATGGAAAAAAACAAAAAATAATTCTTCTTTGCCAAACAATTGAGACAAAAGATCGTATAAAAGAAAAAGTTACGGGCAAGATTAATTTAAATATATACGGATTGTCTGAAAAAAGCCCGGAGTTTGGCGATATTATCATGTTTGAATCATCGATTCGATCCGTTCGAAACTTTATGAATCCCGGAGCATTTGATTATAAAAGATTTTTAAAGCTCCAGGAAATATATGGTACAGCCTACACTAACATAAGAAAAATTAAAATTCTGACACGTACGGATCAAATTGATTTTTTTTCACGATTGATCCGGAAAATAGAGAAAGTCAGGACAAATTATTATCATTTTATATCGAATCATACTAAAAGCTCAAAACCCGGCAAAATAATGGCTTCACTGATTACCGGAAAAAAAGAAGTCATTCCTCCTGACATGCGGGATTTGTTTTCCAAAGCCGGAATCAGTCACCTTCTGGCAATTTCAGGTCTTCACCTTTCTATCGTCAGTCTTCTGTTCTTTTATTTTTTCTATCGGGTTTTATCATTCATGCCACTGTTATTAATTGCAGCAAGATCTAAGAAAATTGCCGGAATATTAACAATTATTCCTTTAACAATCTATGCAATTTTTTCTGGATTCTCTCCTTCTACCCAACGCGCGCTCATAATGATAATTGTCCTGATGGTTTCGTTTATTTCCGAAAAAGAAAAAGATATTCTTTCAAGTCTTTCTGTCGCGGGAATCCTCATATTAATACTGGATTCTGCGGCGCTTTTTTCCATATCGTTTCAATTATCATTTATTGCCGTTGTTTTTATCATCTGTGGTATTTCCCTGTTAAAAAAAGTTTCATTTGTTTTCAAAAAAAACCTATTGTCAAAAATAGTAATGATGATGTTTGTAACCTTTTTCGCAAGCCTGGGGACATTCCCACTAACCGCTCATTATTTTAATGTTGTATCTACAATTGCACTTATTTCAAATTTTATTGCTATACCTGTTCTGGGATTTATCGTGCTGCCATCAGGACTTATCTCTTTGGTTTGCTTTCCATATTTTCCCTGGTTTGCAACCTTTATCATCAATTTTTGCAGCCGGCTTATTTCGTTTTTAATCACATTCTCTGAGTTTCTTGTTTCCATTCCCTATTCATGGTCAAGGATCGCCACATTGCAATGGATCGAAGTAACCGCGATTTATTCATTTTTCATTTCAATTTTTTTTGTATTAAAAGGACACAGGAAAATACCCGCATGTTTACTTGCCTTAAGTTTTTTATTGCTCGCCTTTGATTTTTCAAATGACAGGTTGCAAAAAACAGTAAAACCAAATTTAACCATCACAATAATTGATGTGGGGCAGGGCAACAGTGCCCTTATTCAAACACCTGAAGGCAAAAACATTTTAGTGGACGGCGGCGGATTTTCAGATATATCCTCATTTGATACCGGCAGATTTATTATTGCTCCTTTTTTATGGCAAAAAAGGATACGTTCTCTGGATTATGTTATTTTAAGCCATCCTGAATCTGATCATTTAAATGGTCTCATTTTTATCTTACAAAATTTTGATGTTCATACGTTGATAAAGAATGCAGACAAGAGAAATTCAAAAAATTATATGGAACTGATTACAACCTGCAAAAAGCGTAATATAAGGATATTGAATCCTTTAAATGAGGGGAAGCACATGGATTTAGGCACAACAAGACTTTTATTTTACGATTCATCTAAAGACACTCCCTTATATGATTTTAATAATAATTCTCTTGTTTTCAAAGTGATATACAAAGACTTTTCAATGCTCTTTCCAGGAGATATTTTAACCGATCGGGAAAAAAGCTTAAGCGCCAGAAATGATCCTGATCTCCAGTCGAGTATAATGTTGTCGCCTCATCATGGGAGTTCCACTTCAAGCACTAAATTTTTTCTTGAGAAAGTTCAACCTGAAAGTGTAATAATATCCTGCGGCTGGCGCAATAGTTATGGTTTCCCTCATTATAAGGTTTTAAAAAGATACAACAAAATGGGGATAAGCATCCTGCGGACTGATGAAGATGGTGCAATATGCATATCCAGTGATGGTAAAAATCACAGCATCTTAACCTATAAAGATGGATAAGGTGAATGTCAGACAGAAATTTTCAGACTGCTGTGGGAAGAATGCTTTTTCCCCGGGTCCTTGAGAAACGGGATAATCACTTTGTTCTTATTGCCGCCTGAAACATCATAGGTGATACTCACTATGGGCACATTGATTTTTGCTTCAATTTTTTGTGCCATGGCTTCTGTAATAAGTCCGGGACAACAGAATGCAGGATTTGTTTGAACCAGCAGCTCTAAATCAGGATATTCATTAATAAGATGGTGAATTTTTAATATATTATCCATGGATTCACCTGTATGTTCCTGGAGGATACCATATTCTGGAAGAATGTTTTCATACGAGTCTTTTACTTCAAATGCGGATTTGCTTAAAATAGGCTCAAAATATTTATAATATTTTTTTTCCATGGCCTGCATGGCTACGAGAAGCGCTCCATTTGAAATCAGGCTCAAATATTTTCCTTCCTTGAACCATTTTTTAAAATAAGAACTGGCAATGATTTTGACATATTTGTAGTAGGGTGTTGTGATGACCTCACCGCCATTGGCTTCAATAAAATGAACCAGATCCTGATTCATAATATCATTGTCTCTAGCGTAAAGGTCTCCAAAAATTCCAACTTTAAGTCGTGATTCCGTTCGGGTATCAATTTTTAAAAACAACTCACTTACTTGTTTTAATGCATCTTCCTTTGACTCCCCTTTTTCAAAAGAATTACACAGAAGGCTCAAAGCTTTTTGAAGTACCAGATCTGTTTGGCCCTTATTAATTTCATAGGGCCTGATTTTACACCCAACACTTCTTAACAATCCGCCAAACATATAAGCAAAATATGCATTGGTTGATGTTAGAAAAGAAATATCAAATAAAGAAAGTTCGCCTTTGTAAATTTCAGATTTTTCAAACCCATTCCCATTTCTTTCAAGTATTTTCTTTATATGATAGGGATACATTTTAATGTTGCAGGCAATTTCCGAATAATTTAGCCATAACGCACAATTTGCCGGATCAAGATTGTTTTTTTCTACGGTATGAATAAATCCTGCTGCCAAAGCATTCAAGGGGATACACTGCCCCGTATTTGTCAAAATGCTTTTTTTAAGTGTTTCAGTGGTTTCCTCCATTAAAAGGGCACGAAAGCCTTCATTCTTTAATATTGAAACAATAAGACTGCCTGTGTATGAGTCCCAGTTCGGATAAATAATAGTTTTATTGTCTATTTTTGATAAAAATTTTGGATGAAGGTGCAAAAGATCATTCTTTTTTTCTTTTGATATTGAATTGTTATGATTTGTAAATGCACGTATGGCTGCTTCAACCCTTGTCTCATAACCGACACTGGAATCGTGTTCATCCAGCTCAAGTACAAGATAGGGTTTATTGCAGCTTTCCATTATTTGTTTAAAATAGTCGATACCGAATGAATCGGGTGCACATTTAAATGAGCTGACATACACAGGATAAAGATGATCACTATTTGCAGCGATAAAGCCTGCTTTAAGAATTTGTGCAGCATATTTCCAGTGAATTTCTTTTAACAAAGGATCAATTTCTGAAAAATCATGATTTTCAAAATCAAGCATATCCTGGAAAAAAGTTTTTACACCAAGGTTTTCAAAAAGTTGCGGGATGTTGTTGTTCATTGTTTTGGTCAAAACCGTGTAGGGCCTGCCCAAAAGGACAACATTGATATCCGAACCTTTGGATTTATGTTGCTGATATAAAGCTTTCCAGTTTAACTGACAATTTTTCTTAAATTCCAGTGCGCTGTCATATGCGGCTGAGATATCAAAAAATGAAAACAAAAAGTCAGAAGATATTTTTTTCAAAGATTTATATAATTCCAGTTTGGCATGGAAATTTGTATAAAGGTATTTGATAATCGGTGTTATCAACTTTTTTTTATCAAAATCTGAAAGACAGGATATAATTGATGGAGTAAATTGAGTATAGTAGCAATGCTGTCTGCGCCTGTCTTTTTTCTTAAGGTTTTCTTCAAAATAGAATGGCAGGAAAATATAATCTGTATTCTCCATTAGATACTTAATATGACCATGCAAAGCCATGACAGGCGCGCAAAATTCTGCGTTTGCAATACCGTTACCTAATTTTACAGGATTTTTAAGTTTTGAACTTGTCTTTGTTTTAATTCCTATCCTGGAAAAAAAGTGGACCCAGAAATCAGTGTCTTCAAAGAGGTGAAGTGCTTGAGGAATACCAATGACAAAGTCATGTTTAATTATTGGTTTTTCTATTCTGGTAATTGCCTGGTTTCTTATTTTTAACAGGTTATAGGAGTTTTCCTTTGGAATCATTCTATTTGTCTGATAATCCCTGCCACACAAAAAACCATATGCAACGGTTTCATCACCAATGTCTGCAATTGTCAGTTTACAGTGATTTGTGCATAATTCACAGATTTCCTGGCGCACTGGAATCTGTTGTTTCCATAACTCAAATCCTCTAAAATCGGATGTTTTGATTTCTTTTTCTTTCACTAATAAGGCCACGCCAAGTGCACCTGTCAGATGACAATATTTTGATACATGAATAGGTTTTTTCAATTTTTGTTCAAATGCTGCAATAAGTGCCTTGTTTTTAGCAGTTGCTCCCTGAAAAAGAATACAATTGCCAATATTACCGATATTAGCCACTTTTGTCAGATAGTTGTCTCTTACAGAGTGTAAAACCGAGGATAGAATTTCATTTTTTGTATAGCCCTGAGCAAAATAATAATTAATATCCCGTTCCATAAAAACAGTACATCTGTCGCTGGCTACAGGGGAGCGGACGCCTTCTGCCCGCTCTGAATACTCAGACAAGGGGCAGTCAAGCTTTAAGGCCTGCTCTTCTATGAAACTTCCGGTTCCTGCCGCACATACGGTATTCATGACAGAAGAGGTTACAATGCCGTTTTTAAGCAAGGTGAATTTGGCATCCTGGCCTCCGATTTCGATAATTGTATCCACGTTCCTGTTTAAATTAACTGCTGCTGTCGCATGGGCAGTAATTTCATCGGGTTCGATATCCGCGCCAATAATTTTGCCGCTGATTCTTCGACCAGACCCCGTGGTACCGCATCCTTTAATTTTAATTTGAATGCCATATGTTTTGGAAAACTGATCACAGGCTTTGAAAATTTTTTGAACAGCTACCACAGGCTGTGATGCAGTTTTTGTATAAAACCCGGCAATGGGTATCCCTTCCTGATTGATGAGGATACTTTTTGTACTTGTTGAACCTACATCCAGCCCTAAATATCCTTCTTTTGTATCGATTAAGGCTGGGTTTTGGTAGATATCGGCTTCAACATCCTCGCTAATATAAGAGGAAAAGCATTTAAAATCGGGGTATTGTGAAAGTTTAAGTTCAAGCTCCGGATAGGAAAGAACATTTTCTTTTTTTGATGGTATAAAAAAATCTTTTATAGATATGAAGTTTCTTTTTTCAATTTTTTTCTTGTTAGCCAGGTCGTCCAGTAAGCATAGTGCTGCACCTGCCGCACCATAAAATATTGATTCTAAATCAATGACAAATTGATACCCTGTGATTTTTTCAAGATGGTTTTTAACAGATCTGTTTTTAGAAACGCCACCGCAAAAAAGGATTTTTTTACCGACCTGTTTATATTTAAAAAGAGTATTGGAAATATTTTTTGCAAGGCCATAACAGAGGCCGTCACAGATTTGTTCAATGCTGTAACCTTCCTGCTGGGCATGGATAAGATCTGTCTTGGCAAAAACCGCACAACGGGTGGCGATATCAGGTATTTTTTTTGAATTTGCAAAAGCTTTCTTGCTCAGTTCGTGAGATCCACCCAGCAGGTTTAATCTTCGGGCCTGTTGATCAAGAAAACTTCCTGTGCCGGCAGCACAAGACGTGTTATGTTTGGCCCCAATATAATTTTGATTCCCATCAAACCGGCTTAATGAGAATTTTTCCCCGCCTATGTGTAAAATCGCATCAAATATTTTATGATAATATTTGGCAGCGCGTATGAGTGTTAACTGTCCGTCGTAAAACTGGCTTGCCTTAATGAAAGAAGGGGTAGAATCAGTAACTGCAACATAATGGATATGATCTATGTCAACATTACTGATTAGTTTTAAAAGGCATTGTTTTACTTCTCCATGATGATAACAAGTGGCAGTATGGACAAGATTGCCTTCATTATTTATTAATGCAATATGAATAGAAACCGACCCGACATCAATACCGAGAATATGTGATGAAAATTTCATTGTTATATTTTTTCTTTTACCTGATTCCAAAATTCCAAAACCCCTTTAAACCAACCTTCAATAAACATTTGTTCATGATTAACTGAGCTGTTATTTGAATACTTTACAAGATCTGTTGACTCATAGATCCGCTTAAAATATTGAGTCATTTTAGGATCAGAAAGCAATTGATACGCAGCATCAAATTCCAATACGTATAAAAGATCTTCATAATGCACTGTCTTTGCCCATTGAAGTCCTTCATGCTTACCCAGTTTATAGTATTTTTTTTCCCAGATCAGCTTTTCATGTTTGAGCCGTTTGATAATTTCTGGCATATCAAAATCTTCTGAAAATCGTTTTTGAAATTCTTCTTTTTTGTGGATAGCATCTGCTACAGCTTCTTGGAACATTTTTGAAAGGTTGAAAGAAGTCCTCCACTCTTTTAATTTTTCATGAAGCAAATCAGGAATGCTTAATGTAATTTTCTGAGCCATGTGCTGCTCCTGTCATAATTTAAATAAATGGGTGTGCAACAATTTCTTTATACGTATCATTTTTTTTAATACGTGTCAATCTGAAACCAATACGATATTATATATTATTACAAAA
>JAHOYS010000245.1 GCA_019038815.1 Desulfobacterales bacterium
ATGGTAATACGCCTTGTGACATAATATGTTTCACCTCGTTGATGATAGGTTTTTGCTTGCACAAACATTCTATCTGCTTGAACCATCAAGCGCAACGAGGTTTTTATTTTTTTTGATGGTGGATTGGGGCCCCCGAAAGTAACATTATAGCCCTTTCCCTTGAACAGCCTTGAGTACCATATTAATATTTTCCGGTGTAATGATTTGTTCGTCCATTCGATTGGCTAAAACTACTTTTTCAGATACTTCCAAAGTTGCTTTTACATTAAGGAACATCTGACCCATAGTCTGCAAAGAAATCGGTACCAGCATAAAGAGCTCCTTCAACACATGCTTCATTTCCCTGCATAAATTTTAAGTTTAATGTCATATTCAGCTCAAGGATTTTAAGAAATGTTTGGAGGAGAATACCCACCACAGACAGATTCGATTACCTTCATCACTGAAAGTACAATATGTTCACAAAAGGGTCTTCCCACCACCTGTATCCCAATGGGCAGACCTCCAGGAGTTTGCCCCGCACGGACAACTCCTGCCGGCCATCCTGTCAGGTTGTAGGCAGACAAATGTGACCACATCAGATAATCATACCCTTGTGGAGGACCTCCGTTGGGTAATGCTGGAAAGACATCAGGCGGGCAGAGAATCACATCGTAATTTTCCAGGAATTGTAACATGTCTTTGCAGAAAGTATCCAAAACTGTAGAAACTTTTGAGTCATCAGGTGGTTTAAATGATTCAGCTTCTTTTAACAGGCGTACCATATGAGGTCCCGGCTCAGTGGTTTTTGCGGTTTTCAATCTTTGGGATATCCATCTGCCGTTATCTTCAAATTTCAACCATGGATAGAGCCATTCAGCCATAGAAAGACAGGCAGGAGAGTCTTCTTTTATTATTTTCACTCCATCGGCGAGTTTTAGTGCAGTTTTTCGGATAGCATCTGATATTTCAATGGTTGGCGGATGCAGGCCGCCGTTCGTATAAAAGGCAATTTTCAGATTTTCAAGCCGGACGTTTTCAGGGTTTCCAAGCGACATGGGAATTACTGCGGGATCTTTGCCATCAGGGCCGCATATGATGGGAAGCGCTGTTATCAGATCTTCAACATAACGGGCCATAGGGCCGACAGATGTAAGGCAGTCAATCGCACCCGGGAGATATGGAATGGCATTGCCGGTCCGAGGGGTTCTTCCGGTTGTCGGCTTAAGGCCGGTGATACCGCAGACATGAGCCGGGCACCGTATACTGCCGCCTGTATCTGTTCCCAGATCAAGGCTGGATCCACCCGAAGCAAGGAGGGCTGCTGCCCCCCCGCTGCTGCTGCTCGGGGATTTTGATAAATCATAAGGGTTATGGGATGGCCCGTAAACCAGATTATTCATCTCCCCACCAAGGGTTATTTCAGACGTATTGGTTTTCCCCAGAATAATTGCGCCTGCTCTACGAAGACGTGCCACAACAGAAGCATCCTTCTTCGGGATAAAATTTTGACGTCCTTTTGTGCCCCATGTCGATATGATTCTTTTTGTATCCAGAGAATCTTTTATGGTAACGGGCACACCATGAAGAGGACCGTAAATCGTTTTTTTAGATAAGGCCTTGTCTGACCTACGGGCTTCTTTAAGCGCCTTGTCAGCATCAATCTGGAACACGGCATTAATCTTTGGATTAACTTTTTCAATATGTTCCAGATGGGCCAATACCACTTCATAACAAGACAATTCTCTTTTTTGAATTAATTTTGCAAGGACGGTCATTGACCCGTAAATAATGGATTTGTTAGGATAATTTCGTACCATCTAAATCCTTTGCAGCTTAGTGGATTTTTTGAACTTTTGGCAGATCATACATGATATCATCCCAGGGATGCCTGTACAACCCATTTTGCTGGGTTACCTGGTCGATATAGTGACCGATCATTCCCATAGTTCTGCCCAAGACAAATAACCCGTTTAAACCACCGCAGTCAATAATGGAACAGATTCTTTTTTCAGGCCATTCAAGGGCATACATCATATCAACACAGAGAATACCAATGGCACCATCCACATTAAGTATTAAAGTCTCTTTTTTCATGGTTGTGATGGCTTCAACTTCAAGGGCATAGGAGAGCAGCGTTGTGAAGGGAAATTTTTGTACGGCATATTCTTTTAACAATTTTACTCTCATATCCGGGTTTGTAAGGCTTTTGACACGGTGGCCGATGCCCTGGATATTTTTATTTTCTTTTTTCATTTTGCTTACGAATTCTTTGGGGCTCAGTCGTGAGTCGACAGCATCTTTGAACTGGATGGCAGCGCCTGCCACAGCACCGCCGAACCTGGGTCCGATGGTAAGAAGGCCCGAAGCAACCGAACTCATCAGATCCCGCCCGGCTCTGGCAGTGACAATGGTATTATGTGCGCCTGATACGGCAGGCCCGTGATCAGCGGTAAGTTTTAAAACCATTTCCATGAATTGTGTGGCCCATGGGGGCAGTTTTTCTTTAAACCAGAGCAGACCGATGACATCACCAATAGAATAATTATTTTCAATTACATGGCTTATTTTGTGACCGGCATAAAGCAGTTCATCACCGGAGTCATCACATATTGTACACCTGAAGTTTGAAGGCCTTCTCACGGCACCTGCAGCAGCAAGGCTTGCGTAATCTTCCGGAACCCGGTTGGGTTCTTTTTCATGGTCTTTGGGGGTAATATATTCAATTAAAAGCTTGTCAAAGGTCTGTTTAATGACCTTGTCAAAATCATTGAAAGATTGGGGGACAATAACACCGGATTCTTTAAGAACTCTGTTTTTAAAAGCGGCGGATTCCCTTTCAGAGCCGGCTTTGGCACCGGCATGACCAAATTGAACTTCTCTTGGCATGACAGAGGCACAGGTTCCGGTTACCCACATGACCAGCGGCTTGGTTAATTTTTCGTCTTTTACTGCATCTGCCACCTTGTACTCTTCTTCTCCGCCCACTTCTCCTAAGCAAACCATCATTTTTACATGGGGATCTGCCTCATAACGCAGCAGATGATCCAGCAACGTTGATCCGGGATAGGCATCTCCGCCGATGGCAATACCCTCATATACACCATTGGTATTACGGGCGATAATATTATAACATTCATTGGACATACCGCCGGATTTTGAAACAAACCCGACAGAGCCGGGTTTGTGAAGGTTGGATTCCATGATGTTTTCTATGGTTCCTCCGGTATTTCCGACTTTAAATGCACCGGCTTTTATTCCCCCGACAGTGGCCGGCCCAATTAAATTGACGTCTTTGTCTTTTGAAAGCACCCTTAGCCGCTTTGCCTTTCCTTCGGGTACGCCTTCGGCAATAATGACGATTGTCCTGATCTGTTCAGAAAATTCCAATGCCTCCAAAGTGGTCTGAAATGCCGAACGATGGGAGGCAAAATTGATCATCACATCCATATCCGGACAATTCACAATAGCCTGGGCAATCGTTGGAAATACAGGAATTAAAATCTCTTTTGTTCCCAAAAATACTTTATGATTGCCGGTTTTACCCGGGTTGACTATCGCAGCCACAGAGGGTTGAGACCGGTTTATGGCATAATCAAAGTCAAGCATTCTCTGGATGGCTTTGACCTGGAGACCAAATATAAGCGCCTTTGTCTGTCTGGTGAAAATTTCATATGTTTTTGCTTTTGGACGGATTGCCGAAACTGTTCCCATTTTAACACTCCCAAATTAAAAAAAATAGTTGATCTATTGCAAAAAATAGTTATCAGCCTTGTTCTAATGCCATTCTCACGATATCTGTCATATGGGTTTCAGGACCGAATACAGCAATTGGTAGTCCCAGTTTTTCTCCCGCATCTTTGATAATTTTTAAACCGGCTTTGTAATTGGGTCCGCCTCTTCTCACATAGATGTAAGTATTGACTTTTTTTAACCTGTCGGCAAATTCTTCCATGGCCATAATAATCCCGGTAAATGTTTTTGCCACATCGGTGAAGTTTGCAATACCTCCGCCAATGAGTAGCAGCTTGGGCCTTTTTTGTGGATCAGGTTTTTTTGTCATAAGATCCATCAGGGTTTTGGCATATTCATAGGTCAACTGCCTGCTGGGATCACCTGAATATTCACCATAAACGGCGAGTTCTCTACCTGCACCCATATCGGCAACCGTATCTGCATAAATCACGGAAGCACCTCCGCCGGCAACCATATTCCATATTCTGCCGTCGGGATTTAAAAGCTTTAATTTCAATGATGCACCGGAAAGGGAATCAAGATGTTTTACATAGAGTTCTTCTTTGCTCAACTCCTGTCCAAAAGGGGGTGGAAACTTAAGTTCTCCCACAGCATCGCACCAGAGGCTTTGACATTCAAACTCAGCTGTGTCATCTGCTTTTGCAACGCAGTCAAGGGGAATAACCCCCTTGTCAGTCACGGTAAAAGGGTTGATTTCCAGGTATGCGAATCCGGCCTGTTGATAAGCATCCCAGAGCTGAAGAATAAATTTTTTAACTGAAGCGATTTCAGACCAACTGCATATATCAAGCAATATGGATTCAATCTCATCTTCATCAGGTTTTTCAAGGGGTGCCACATGAATGCTTTTTACGGTATCCCAGTTTTCTTCTATATCCATTCCCCCTGATGCGCTCAGATAAAGTGTGTCACCATGTTCATTTGATTTGATTGCTGCATAATATTCCTGGTCATGGGGAACCATGGGCTCAATGATGAATTTCTTTAAAATACCTGTGACACCTGAATCCAGGGTCACCTGCTGGTTGATTTTAGCGGCAGTCCATTTGGCGGTTTCTTCCAGATTTTTTCCCAGACAGAAAAGATTATTTTTTCCCCGTTTACCAAATAACTGATCCGGCTTTGCAACCAGTTTGCCCCCATTGTTTGCTTCGTTAAGCCATCCATAGGTTGTAGAATCAGATGCTGCAAGACAAAGAAGCTTTTTTTTTATTTCATCCTTTGTTACGGATTGAAAATCTCCCGTTTTCTTACCAGATTCCGAGCAAAAGGATGCTGTATCAATCACTGCCAGTTCACCGTTATAATCATCCAGAATTTTTGCCAGAATTTTTTTTGCATCACATTCTGAAACAGACTTTTGTGCCATTATTCTTTCTCCTTGGAAAAATGATTGAGCAAATATGAAATTATTTTTTATCTGTCTTATTGACCAGTTGCTCCCGGGCATTTTTAACAAGGGCTGCATAACGAAGGAAGCCATGGATAAATTTTCCATAGGGCATTAAAATGAAAAATGCCGCAACAATCCCGACATGGATAATGAGTAAAATCCCCATGAAGGGTGTTGCCCGTAACAAGAGCAATAAAAGTCCTGAAAAACTGGTTAGAAACAAGAGTAGAATAAATCCCACATCCATGCTTAGTCCCTGGATATCTGCAGGAGCACTGTCCATTTTTTCCTTTAAAAAAAGCAGCCCGCCACACCCGATAACAATTGAGATCCCGCCTGTTGTACCCAGTAATACCGGTAAACTGAAAAATGGATACGGTGCGGGGCTGGATAGAAAATGATCATAAAAAGCCGCAACCGCAGTGGAGGTAAAACAGAGCATAAAGCCGTAAAAAACCCCATGGTGAAAATTTCTTCTGATCATGGAAAATTTATCATCGGGGTAATTGCACCCGTACCCCCCGCCATCCAGGTATTTTAATCGCAGTACATCCCATACGGCAGTAATATTTGCCCGGAGATTAAAAAAATCCTTAAGGGATTCTCCTGTTGCCTGCCAAAATTTTAAAAAACCTTTCATTAAACAAAAAAACACCACCAGACCAATTACCATGAAGGATGATACAATGGCCTTGTATGGCAGCACCTGATAAAATGTATTATCCTCTCCTGTGTAAGTCTCAAAGGGAAGGGAAAAGCCATTAAAAGCAGCTGTAATTAACAACAGGGCAAGAACACAAAAACTTGTGGTAAGTAAAACTGCCCGGCCATTGTTCCGGAACAGGCCTGACAATGCCGCAGGCCAGGTTGATTCCTCATAGGTTTCAAGCCTCAGTTTTGCCAATGATTTTGGAACATTTAAATCAAAAGTGTGGGGCGGTGCATACTGGCAGGCATAATAGCAGTCCCGGCAATTGTGACATAGATTGGCGAAATATTTTAAATCCTGATCCGTAAAAGTTCTTCGAAGTTCCATTGCTGGAAATACCGCACAAAATCCTTCACAATATCTACAGGAATTACAGATTGTCATGACCCGCCGGGCTTCATTCAGGCAATTTGCTGACATAACGCGCTGCCTCCTTTCCTGCAGTCCTTCCAAATACGGTACCGATGGTCATACCAAAACCTGCCATGTATCCCTGGCCTAAGATATTTCCCGACATGATTTCTCCGGCTGCGAACATATTTTTGGCAACTTGATTATTCTCCATGATGATTCCGGCCTTTTTGTTTACCTCGACCCCAAGATATGTAAATGTAATGCCGGGTTTTAAGGGGTACCCATAAAATGGCGGGGTATCCAGAGGTCTTGCCCAGTGGCTTTTGACAGGATCAATATCTAGGGCTTTGCAATCGTCCAGCTCGCCCGGGTCAAAGGAACCTGGTTTACAGGCCTTGTTGAATTTGTTTATGGTTTCATTAAGCCCGTTAGAATCAAGATCCAGCTTTTCGGCCATTTCTTCAATGGAATCAGCTTCAACCGGCGGAAAGACAGACGGCATGAAAAGATCAATTGATTTGGAATCAATAATGGAATAGGCAATCTGATCCGGTTGATCAGCCACGAGTCTTCCCCAGATGGCATACCGTTTCGGCCAGAAATCTTCACCTTCATCATAAAATCGTGTGGCCTGATTGTTCACAACAATACCGAATGCCACACAATCCAGCCGTGTCACAATACCGCCGTCAAATTTCGGAGCACGGGCATCAATGGCAACGGCATGGCACTGCTTGGGGTCTCCTACGGATTTAACCCCATTGTCCAGCAGAACCTTTAAAACCTTTCCTTTATCATAAGGAGTTCCTCGGACAATAAAATTATCAGCAGAATCTCCCCAGTATTCTTTGAGCCATGCAAGGTTGGCCTGGAATCCTCCTGATGCCACAATCACTGATTTGGCATGAATTTTACGGATACCGCCCTGCTGCTTTACATTTGCTGATAAAAATCTGCCGTACTGAATATCCAGGTCTACCACTTCTGAATCGTATTCTATTTTGATGCCCAGATGTTGGGCAAAAGCATAGTAGGCATTCATCAATGCCTTTCCCCCTCCCAGGAAAAAGGCATTGGTTCTGGCAAGATGAAGGGTGCCGCGCATGGCCGGCTGGAAACGGCATCCATGCTTTTCCATCCATGTCCCAATGTCATTTGATTCTCTGATGATGAACCTGGCAAGCTCTTCATTGGTTTTGCCTTTTGTCACTCGCATGAGATCATCCCAGAATTCATTTTCCGGGTAAGGACCTGTCAGGTACTTATTTTCTTTTTCATGCAGGTAACGCAGATTACGGGTGTGTCGGCTGTTACCACCCCGAAATTCTTTTGGAGCGCTTTCCAGCACCAGCACATCCATGCCGGATTCCCGGGCAGTCATAGCGGCACACAGGGCTGCATTGCCCCCCCCTATAACCAAAATATCAAAGTGTTTTGCACTAGGACTGCCCGGGTGATTGTTATCTGTTGACAATTGAAACCTCCTACCTATTCTTTTGGGCCTATTTTTTTAAGGCTTGATATGCCTGGATTTCAAACGCTTTTTCCCTTGCATAGAAGGGCCTGGATTTTTTAAAATCGAGAGATTTAGACTCGGGCTTTTCAAAATTGGGCGCTTCAAAAAGGATTGCTCCGGAAGGACAGATGTCCACACATGCCGGTGCCCCGTTGCAAAGTTCGCATTTTACTATTTTTTTAAAATTGTCATCCCAGCGTATCACACCAAAGGGGCAGGCTTTTATACATTGCCTGCACCCGGTACATTTTTCCAAATCCAGATGGACAACATCCTTATTTCTCTTTAATGCATCTTCAGGACAGACCTTCAGACAGGGAGCATCTGCACATTGATAACAGGTTACAGGCAGATGATACGGCATTCCTAAAGCTGTACTTTCAATAAAGCTGATCACGTTGATCCGGGAGCCTGATGCTGCCATAAGGTCCTCATTTTCCAGAGAACAGATAAGTTCACAGCTTCGGCAGCCAATACAAAGTTCGGGTATGATTTTAAGTTGAGAAGACATAGCTTACCTTACCTTTTCAATATGTGAAAATGTTAAATTCAGTCTTTCAAGGGTTTCAGCCGTGGGCACACCGCGGTTATCCCACCCCATCATCTCGTAATAGGCCTGCCTCACTTCATTAAACGTCGAATTCAAGCTTTTACCTTTACCCGGACCGTCTGTGGGGCTTTGTCCCAGGCGATGGGAATAGCTGTCATCTTCCATGCTGAGGCCCTCCCTGATATTATACATCCGTAAAAGGTTGATTACCCGTTCACCGATTTTAAGGCAGCTCTCTGCTGAAAAATCTGCGCCGGTAATCACATTCAGTGTTTGAACCATTTGTTTGAGACTGCATGCCTGGAAATAACAGAAGGCGAGACATTCTTCGAACTGCCGCTTGGGCCCGGTCTTGGTCTGAACCTCTGCAAGATATCGATCCGGATCTGCCGTGGGTTTTGTAATTCCCAACTCTGGATTTCCCCTGCCTGTCATATCCATCCCCTCCTGGCTGGTCGTATTGGAGATGATCTGTGTGAAAAGGGTTCCCCAGCGGGTTCTGGAATCATGGACATGGGGGGCATTCCCCTGTTTTACATAAACTCCTATTTTATCAAACTCTTTTCCCAGGGCTTTAACCGTTCTTGCGACGCCGTCTGCCAGAACATCTCCCATGCCTTTGCGCAGGCTTATCTTTTCCAACAGCTGTTTAACCGCATCCACATCCCCCCAGGTTAGATCGATACCATCAAGATCGTCTTTGCCGATCAAACCTTTTTGTCTCCCCTCCATCAGCATGCTGATCAGAAAACTTACCTCTTTTGCATCCATGCCTAAATCATCAATAAATCCATTTAACATGGTAATGGTCCCGGGGTCCGAAATACCCCAGTTTGATCCATAGCCGGCAAGGATTTCATATTCAATTTCCTCGCCAATGAAGCCCTTGCTGGGTCCCTTTTTTACCCTGACGGTATGGCAATGGGTAAACGTGCAGGTATGACAGGCTCTAGGTACTTTTTCATAGACTTCATTCTGGATATATTCCCAATCAAATTTTGCCAGGGTATCTTCGGGCAATTGATTGGTGGTCATATTTTTAACCGGGACCCAACCTTTATCATGGTAGGGTTTGAAAAGGCCCAGGGTCCCTTTTTCATGAACGGTTTTTCCCAGGCCCGAAGCATTGGATTCCTCCCGCCAGCGAAAGATTTCTTTTTTAATTTCATTTTTTTTGCCAGGTGCCGTGGGTATGGGGCCATCGCCTGAAATGACAATGGCTTTTAAATTTTTTGATCCCATTACGGCACCCACACCGCCGGAGGCGGCCATATGCCCTCTGTCGCTGGAAATTGCTGCAAATCTCACCTGATTTTCTCCGGCAGGCCCGATGCAGGCAATGCTGATCTTTTGTTCATATCCTTTTTCATTATGCCGGGCTCGAAGTTTTTTGTCTGTTTCAAAAGCACCCTTATTATTTAAAAACTCCGAGGACTTGAGCACGGCTGTATTCGAATCAATATAAAGGTAGACTTTTTCTTCAGAACAGCCCTGAACCACCAGGGCATCAAAACCTGCAGCCTTAAGCCGGGCACCAAAAAAGCCATTTGCCTGGGCAGAAGCAGCATATCCGGTCAGCGGACTTTTGCACATCACCGAATAAGTGCCGGACCCGGGGACAAGACTGCCCGTAAAAGGACCGGTTGCAAAAATAAGATTGTTTTCAGGGCCAAGGGGTAATGCACCGGTTGGTACCTGGGAATAGAGCAGATAAATTCCAAGACCTGTACCACCGATATAAGATTTTAGGACTTCCACCGGGATTTCTTCTGATTGAATCATCCCGGTTGTCAAATTTATCCTGAGTAGTTTTTTATGGTATCCGCCAGCTGGAAATGCCTCGTTCATGAAAGATCTCCTTATTTTACCGATTCCAGGGTAGTATTCCAATCCCTGATAAACCGGTCTATATGATCTTTGGTTAAAATAAGCGGTGGTGTGATACGCATCACGCAGGAATAATTCCCTGTAACACCCACAAGGTGACCTTTTCCCATCAATCCTGATTTTATTTTTTTTGCCATATCAGGATCAGGTGTCCGGCTTTTTTTGTCTTTGACGACTTCAACGCCAAGAAAAAGGCCAAGCCCCCTTGCTTCTCCAAGGAAAGGACAGATCTCAACAGATTCTTTTAGTTTGTCCAGAAAATAATCACCCATGGTTTTTGCATTTTTGACCAGGTTTTCTTTTTCGATCACCTCAATGTTTTTCAGACCTGCTGTCAGACCCACAACATTGTTCCAGCCATAAGTTGTATAATTATCACCGACTTCAATTACACTTCCCACTTTTGGTGAGGTGATAACACCACCTAAGGGGAAACCGGCGCCAAGGCTTTTTGCCATGGTCATAATGTCGGGAACAACCCCGAAGTGTTCGCTGGCAAACATCTTCCCTGTCCGTCCAAATCCTGCAAAAACCTCATCAAATATTAAAAGAATTTCGTGTTTGTCACAGATCTCACGGATGCGCTTGTGGTAGCCGTCCGGGGGAACAATGGCTCCTGCCACACCCATTAACGGTTCCATGATAACCGCTGCCACACAGTCTGCCGGCAGGTGACTCAAGAAAAAATCTTCAAGGGATTGAGCGCAATAAAGATCACAGGCAGGATATTTTAACGCACAGCGATAGCAATAGGGTGCCATGATATGGTGACTGGCCGGATGAATAAAATTTCCAAGCCCTTTTTTACGGCCGGACATGCCGGTCAAAGAGAGGGATAATGAAAGCCGCCCATGGAAACTGTGCTCTAAGGCAACCATGCCGGTTCCGGGTTTTCCTTTGCAGGAGGCATATTTTTTAGCAACTTTTACTGCGCCTTCCACAGCCTCGGCACCAGAGTTGCAGAAAAAGGTCTTTTGAAGATCACCAGGGGTTATTTCAGCCAGCTTTCTGGCAAGATTAATTGACTCAATATTATGTGTATTTCCCGGACACTGGGTCAGTTTTCCCACCTGTTCCTGTACGGCCTTGGTTATTTCGGGATGACAGTTTCCTGTATTCAGAACACCGGGCCCCGACATAAAATCCAGATAGACATTTCCTTCCTGATCTTCAACTTCCATGCCTTGGCCTTTAACAATGAATGGCGGATAACTGGGCAACGGCAGAAGATATTCATCCACTTCTTTTAACAGTGATTTTGTACTCATTTCCATTTTCTTGACTCCTTCTAATAGTTTGATTTTGTAATTAATATGGGTATAGTCAATATTTTCAGGGTATAATTTTCACCCGAATTAGCTTGAAATTAAATCGAGCAACTCATCAATACTGTTAAGATGCTCCATAAGGTTAACTGCGCTGGCAATTGCAAATACTTGTTTTTCATTTATTATTCCATTAATACAGGATCGAAATTTAAACCTGAGCTGCTCCCAGTCAAGGGGATTCTTCCCGCTTCCCACAGGTTTTACTCTCTCCTTAGAAAAGGTTTTGTTGTCAAAGGTACTTATTGAAAGACAGGCTCCCAAGCCCAGGCCATCACTATTCAGCTCAGGATCTTTGTTGATTTGTATACAGGCCAGAAGCCGTTCAATTTCAGGATTTTCATAATCGAGAGTTTCAAAATGTTGTATAGATACTTCACCATGCATGGAAGCAACAGCAAGGCAATAGGGTAGATAAAACTTTGCACCCAAACCTTGTTCCGGCATTTCGTTTGACAGAACCCGGCCTGCGCGGGGTGAAATCGTGCAGTGAATTGATTTGATATTTTTAGAATGGATATCCTTAGCTTCCATTATCTCCAGCAGCATATCGATAGCAGCATGGGTGTATGCACAGCAGGGATATCTTTTTATATTTATGCCGGGCCACAAAAGGTCCCAGTTTTTTCCAAGCCCTGATGTAATCCGGGACATGTCGCCGGTTAAGTCTGCGCCAAATATATCTAAAAAACCGGATTCACTCTCAAGGATCTCAGGATTTGATTTAAATCCTGATTTGGCAAGCATTGCAGCTACTACTGCTTTGGAAGCAGCACTTCCAGCATGGAAAGGTTTTGCCATAAAACCAAAATTTGCCTGAATACCGCTTGCTTCTGATGCAGCAATCCCAATGGCATGGCGGATCTGTTTGATATTCAGCTTTAAAAGCTTGGCAGCAGAGGCTGTAGCACCCATGATACCGAGAGTTGATGTGGGATGCCATCCTTGTTCATAATGCTTTGGCAAAAGACCCGGCGCATTAGCCAGTCTGGCTGAAAATTCATGGCCCAGTATAAAGGCGGTTAAAATATCTTTGCCAGATGCTTCTGGTTCTCCGAGAGCCAGGATTGGAGGAACCAGGGTGCAGCTTGGGTGGGAAAAAATCGTATCAGAGTCATCATCAAAATCCAGGGCATGAGCCATGGTACCATTGGCCAGAGCTGCCAAGGGTTGAGACGTTTTAAACCCTGCACCAAAAACCGTGGAAACCGGCCGCCCTCCCAAAGCCCGAACATAAGCCTTTATTTTTCCCCCCACAGGCTGACAAGAACCCGCAAGCATTACCCCAATGGTATCAAAAATGTGCATTTTAGCACGACTGGCAGCTTCACGAGGAATATCATCATATTGAAATTCATAAAGGAATTGGGCCAGTTCTTGAGTGAGCATTTTTAATATCCTAAATTTTTGGTTCCATACTTTAAACCAAATAGGCAAAGTTAGTCAGCGGCCAGGATTTCCCTGGCCGCCAAAGGTGTAATTATACTATTTTTTCTTCATGGCAAATTCTTCTTCTGCCTCCAGAACGATTTGTCGCATTCCTTTTAATACATCATCAGGAAGAGGTTCTGGTTTATGGTTCTCAATAATTTGTTGTGCTTTTTCCCAGGAGCGGTCATAAATGCTTTTTGAGCCATCTTTAACCCATTTATCCCGGATTTTGCGATCAATAAGCTTTGGATAAGTCTGTGCAGTTTTCATGTTTTGCAAGGTATGCATATGACCCAGAAAATCTTTTCCCGGTCCTACTTCCCTTATCACGTCCACAGCTAATGTTTCGTCGCTTACGGGGATTCCTCCGACAGTGAACTTAATCAGACCCGCAAACTCATTATCCATTACCATTTGCCCATAATCCATGGTGACTCCGGTCTCAGTATTACCCAGCCCGTAAATAACGTTGGCACCTGCCATCGCCGGTAACAAGGCTGTAAGAGTCTTTTCATGGCCCATCTGGGCATCAGAAACTTTGTTGTCGCTCTACCCACCGGCGACCTGCACCGGAAGGAGATAATATTTAGCCATTTCAGCAATGGCAGAATTCATCAATGCTGTTTCAGGATTTCCAACTACAGCGGCACCAAATCTCAAGTCCATGCTGCAGGTTGAACTGGCATAAATAAACGGAGATCCTTTTTTTGCCAGCTGACTTAGAATACAGCCGGAAAGGACCTCTGAATTATGCAGGGCCAATGTTCCCGCCATGGTTACAGGTGATGAACCGCCAGCCATGCACTGGGTCAACACTTTACTGACAAGCCCTCGTCTGGCCGACATCATGACCACTTCGCAGCAGTCCCTGGGAAGCCTTAAAGGCGAAACAGCACAGCTTCCTGAAGTAAGAATGGGCCTTTCACTGATTTTGTCTTCTCCACCGACAATCAAAGCCATCATCTTGATAATTTTATCAAGTATCCAGCCGCTGCCGGCAGCAAGAAATGTATGTTTGGTCGTATTGGAGAGAATGGTCTCAGCATTGTGCAGGGCGCCCAGTTCCGGGGTGACATCATGTGATCCTAAGGAACGGTGACAGATATCAATGTGCTCCAATGCATCAATGAGACGGGTTGATTCAGCAAGATCTGCCTTTAAAGGCTTCCTTAATTCCCTGGTATGACGATCAAAGAGCTGAATACCTTCCCCGAAACAGTCAAAATAAACCCTGTCAGGTTCAAGAAGCAGATCGTTTTCAGGCGTTCGGCCTGCAAGGGTGACAATTTCAGGTGCGGATTGAACAGCATCTTCAACCATGGAAGGAGGTATCTTAACGGTTTTGGTTAATGAATCCACCGCGGCACCGCCGCTGGCAAACAAATCCAAAGCCTCCTCATCCTCAACAAAGATACCGGTTTTTCCCAAGATCTCCAATGAGGCTGCATGGATATCATGCATTGCATCATTGGACAACACCTGAAACGCCAAGCCTGAACCAGACCTTTTCCCAACTTTGGGATGTCGTTTCATTACCTTATCCTTTTAATTAAAGGTTAGATGTTAACCTCACCGGCTTAAGGATATCTATTCGGGTAAGATACAGACAATCTTATAAGCCGGTTGCTCAACACTATACGATTACCTGGGACCAATTTCCCGATGCAGTATTGAGCGTTTTCAGTTAGCTATCTTAGCAATCTATATGCCAGGCAAGGAAGGTGCCTTAAGAAATTCAATTGATGATTTAATTCATCTTAATTATTAAGGACAAAGGTTGTGTTGCCCAGATGAATTATTTTAGAAAAGCCATCCTAATGTATGAGTCTCACAAATTATTTTATGATTTTTTTAAAACAAATCTGGTAATGTCAATTTTACTTGACGATATGTTCATTATAATTTACATTTTGTAGTAACTTTCAATCATGAATTGAGGATGAGAAAAACAATGCAGAATAAAAAAATTAAAATCGGTGTGATTATTTCCAGCAACACCATAGCCAACAATATTAAAAGCATGAAACTGGATCCTCAATATGATATGCGCATGTCCGTTGTTGGCCTTGAAATAGCAATAGACGAAGGGCTCTCAATGGAGAAAAGAGGAGTAGAAGTTATCCTGAGCCATACCGGAACATCCAATCTTTTACAGGAAAACATCCAGGTCCCTGTTATTTCTATTCACCATTCTTCCCTTGACCTGATCAGCGCAATGATGGCGGCATCCCGGCTGGGCCATAAAATTTTGATCCCCACTTTCAGGGAAAAGATACAAAATTTTAATATGATTTCCAAATTATTTCAAAAGGATGTGAAAGAAGGCATTTACCATGATTCCATAAGCCTTGAAAAGTTAATATATCAATCGTCTTTAAATGGATCTGAAGTCGTTGTCGGAGGAGGTTTAGGGGTTTTTTATGCTAAAAAATACGGATTAAAAGGTGTTGAAATTGAGGTTTCCGCAGATACGATCAAGACTTCATTTGCCAATGCGGTTTCCGTTGTTCGCGCCAACCGGCTGGAAAAAGAACGGATGCGCCGCTTGTACAGTATTATTGATTCTGTATCGGAAGGCATTATTTCCGTTGATCAAAACGGCATCATCATGACCGTCAATCGGAATGCCATGCAGATATTAAACATCAGCAAAAAAAACATCACCAACACCCCCTATCAGGAACACCTTCCCTGGGGATTATACGATCAAGTATTAAAAACTCAGGAACCTATCAATGACCGGATTGAACGGATCAATGACCAACTTTATATTATTAATTATTCACCGGTTTTCTTGGACAATAAAGTTTTGGGCTGTATCTCCACTCTCCATCATTCATCCAGGCTCATGCAGTCGGAACAGGAAGTCAGGCGCTCACTGGCAAAGGGTATGGTAACCAAATACACCATCGATGATCTGATCTGGTCGAGTTCGAAAATGGGGAATGTTATTGATACCATAAAAAAGTTTTCTCACACCGACTGCACTGTATTGGTTACAGGAGAAACCGGTACAGGAAAAGAAATTGTAGCCCAGGGAATACATGCGCTAAGCACAAGGAGAACAAAGCCTTTTGTCTCAATCAATTGTGCGGCCCTGCCCGAACATTTACTGGAAAGTGAACTGTTCGGCTATGAAGGCGGTGCATTTACAGGGTCTAAAAAATCCGGGAAACCCGGACTGTTTGAAATGGCCCATGAAGGCACTATTTTATTGGATGAGATTTCAGCTACATCCCTGAAAGTGCAGGCGCTGATGTTGCGAGTGCTTCAGGAACGTGAGGTGATGCGTATCGGTGGAGACCGCTTGATTCCTGTAAATGTCAGGGTCATTGCCAATGCCAATAAAGAGCTGTGCGATGAAATAATCAACGGCACCTTTAGAGAAGACCTTTATTTCAGGCTCAATGTACTCCAGATCAATATCCCCGGTCTTCGGAAAAGACCTGAAGACATTCCCATACTGGCTAAAAATTTTATTTCAAAATTTTCCTGGAAATATAAACTTACTCCCATCCATATTCCTGGCCCTTTTATGGAAAAACTGATGAATCATTCATGGCCTGGAAATGTACGGCAACTGATTAATTTCACAGAACAAATGGTGCTCATGTCCCAGGGTCATTTCAACCCTGATATTTTTGAAACGCTCTATTATCATTTAATAAAATATTCACCAAATATTGAAAAATCCATCAAAAAAGAATCCATCAATATTTCTAAAGATTATTCTTCGGATGTTGATCAGGACAAGAATAATTTTAGTTGTGAGATCCGTGAAAAAACCCTGGAACACGAGGCTTACCTGATCAGTGCAGCCCTTGAAAGGTCAAAACACAACAAAACTTCCGCAGCAGCATATCTAGGGATGAGCCGCACCACTCTATACAACAAAATGAGAAAACTCAATCTGGCATAATTATTAGGTGGCAGGCTTTTTGCAAACTCACCTTTTTTTAAATTTGTATTGAACCAAACAAATTTAAGGAAAAAGGAGTAAGAGAAAAGCAAATAACCGGTTGTTATATTAAAAATATTAGCAGCCATGAAATGTCCACCCTAACCAGAAGGAGCATTGATTTATGTCAGATCTAAAACAATTGGAATTTTTGTTGGAAAGTAACAAAATTTCACGCCGTGAGTTTATTACACGTGTTTCAGCCCTGGGATTGACGGCTGTTGCATCGCCATTTTTATTGTCCGGCCTTGGCCATGCAGCAACCCCTCAAAAAGGGGGGCGTTTAAAAATGGGACTTCTTGGGGGGTCGACCACTGATTCCCTGGATCCAGCCGCATTGACAGATACGGTTCAGCTCAACATTAACTGGCAGACGCGTAACGCTTTGGTGGAAGTTGATGCAAACGGGCAGCCGGTTCCTGAACTGGCAGAGAGTTGGGAGGCAACACCGGATGCGGCCCAATGGACCTTTAATCTACGTCGCGGGGTTGAGTTTCATAACGGCAAAACCATGGATGCTGAGGATGTCCTGTTTTCTTTGAACCATCACAGAGGGGAGAAATCAAAATCCGGTGGTAAAACACTTCTTAAACAGATCAAAGAGATCAAGAAAACTGATAAAAATACCGTTGTGATAACTTTAGATGGCGGGAATGCTGATTTTCCGTTTATTTTAAGTGATTACCACTTTCCCATTGTTCCCAATGGTACGACTGATTTTGAAGATGGTATGGGCACCGGCGGCTACATCATTTCTAAGAACAAGCCCGGTGTAAGAATAATTACCAAGAAAAATCCCAATTACTGGAAATCAGGTCGGGCTCACTTTGATGAAATTGAAACCCTTTGTATTTCGGATGCCAATGCCAGAAGTACGGCACTTGCAACGGGAAAAGTGGATGTTATCAACCGCTGCGATTTGAAAACCGTTCATCTTCTTGAGAAAAGTCCAAAGATTCAAATTATCCGAACAACCGGTACCATGCACTATACCTTTGCCATGATGACCGATGTAGCACCCTTTAATAACAGAGATTTTCGTCTGGCACTAAAATATGCCATTGACAGAGAAGAGATGGTGAAAAAAGTGTTAAGCGGTTATGGTGCTGTGGGAAATGACCATCCTATCACCCCCTCAATGCAGTTTTTCGATAAATCTCAACATCAGAGAGCATACGATATTGATAAAGCTAAATTTCATCTTGAAAAATCGGGTTTGAAAAATGAATCCGTCAAACTCCATGTGGCGGAAGCCGCTTTTAACGGTGCCGTTGATGCAGGTATCCTCTACAAAGAGCAGGCCAAAAAGGCAGGAATAAATATAGACGTTGTTCGTGAGCCGGATGATGGATACTGGAAAGCGGTATGGATGAAAAAACCATTTTGCGCTGTCTACTGGTCAGGCCGCCCCACTGTTGACTGGATGTATAGCCTTACCTATGAATCAACTACAAAATGGAACGACACTCACTGGAAAAATAACCGTTTTGACACGCTTTTACTTGAAGCACGCTCTGAACTTGACACTGCCAAACGGGCAGCAATGTATGCTGAAATGCAGCGTCTGGTTAGTGATGACTGCGGTCAGATCATCCCCATGTTTGCCGACCATGTTATGGGAGCCAGTAAAAAAATAGCATTTGATAAGGTCTCCGGCGTCAGGGAGCTGGATGACGCCCGTAATGCAGAACGGTGGTGGTTCTCTTAAAAGATTATTTCAATCAATTTATCGGGATGTGCTGAGGGCTTGATTTTGCTATATCATTTCTCACACATCCCAGCCATTCAAACATTCGAATTTGGAGTATTAAAATGAATAAGATTTTGAACATGGTTTTGAAACGATTGGGATTAGGTCTTTTAACACTGGTCATTGTGTCCATGCTTATTTTTATAGGTGTTGAAGCTTTGCCCGGCGATATAACCGAAGCCATATTAGGCCAGCAGGCGACCGAAGAAACCGTTGCCGCATTTAGAAAGGAATTAAACCTGGATTTGCCGGCACATGTCAGATATAGTCAATGGCTTTACGGCATCGTCCAAGGTGATTTCGGCATGTCTCTTGCCAATAAACAGCCCATTGGCGAAATGATCGGCTGGCGGCTTTCAAATACACTTTTCCTGGCTGTGACAGCTGCCTGTATATGTGTTCCGCTCTCATTAATTTTGGGGATTTTGTCCGCACTTTACCGCAACACACCCTTTGACCGGATTGTATCTATGACTTCATTGAGCGCCATATCATTTCCGGAATTTTTTGTTGCCTATATCCTTATAGCACTTTTATCCGTGCAATTTAATATATTCCCCAGCATGGTCACCCTTGATGAAGACATGTCCTTTTTCCAAAAAATTTATGAAGTATTTTTGCCCTGCCTGACACTCAGTATTGTCGTGATGGCCCATATGATGCGCATGACAAGGGCAGCAATTATTAATGTACTGTCTTCTCCTTATATTGAAATGGCCTTGTTAAAAGGGATTGATAGGCGAAGAATTATTGTTGAACATGCTTTTCCCAACTCTCTTTCTCCGGTGATAAATGTGATTGTATTGAACCTTGCCTACCTGATTGTTGGCGTGGTTGTGGTCGAGGTGGTCTTTGTTTATCCGGGGTTAGGTCAATTGATGGTGGATTCTGTCGCCAAAAGGGATCTTCCCGTGGTACAGTCCTGCGGAATTATATTTGCCACGACTTATATTTTTTTGAACCTGACAGCAGATATCCTGTCCCGGATCAGTAATCCGCGTTTACTTTATTCAAACTAGCCGTCAAGGAGACGTCAGATATGATAAAATTATTTAAAAGATCACCCTTAAGTGCCCGCATCGGGATGCTGGTCATTGCAGTCAATCTTTTTGTCTGCATTGCCGCACCTCTTATCGCCCCCTATGGGGAGACCGAGGTAATCGGCGAGGTATGGGAAAGCGTAAGCGCCCCCAATTCAATTTTAGGTACTGATCACCTGGGACGGGATCTGTTTACACGCATGGTGTATGGTGCAAGAAATACCGTCTTGCTGGCCATTGGCATCACTGCCCTGGCATTTTTTCTGGGTATATTTTTTGCTTTTCTGGCCGCTGTATTAGGCGGTTGGGTGAACCAGCTTTTAAGTCGATCCGTTGATATTTTAATGGCTTTCCCGACATTGATTTTTGCATTGGTGGTATTATCGGTCTTGGGAACATCCGTGCCCTCCCTGGTATTTGTTCTCATGATTCCTGCCGCCACAAGGGTGTACCGCCTTGCCAGGGCATTGGCCATGAATATCAACGTACTGGATTATGTCGAGGTTGCCCGTATCAGGGGCGAAGGTATATTCTGGGTGATCTCCCGGGAGATTTTACCCAATACGCTCTCTCCTCTGGCAGCGGAGTTTGGTCTTCGTTTTTGTTTTGTGTTTTTATTTATCAGCTCTTTAAGTTTTCTGGGACTGGGCCTTCAGCCGCCCACTGCAGACTGGGGCGGAATGGTCAGGGAGAATGCGGGGGCCATCACTTATGGCATCATGATACCGCTTATCCCGGCTGCAGCCATTGCCCAGCTGACTGTTGGCATTAACCTGGTGGTAGACTGGTTTTTGCACGAGTCTGCCGGAAGAGTTCCCGAAGAGATATAAAACATTACAGATATCTTAAAGAATACTAAGGAGGCTTGATCGTGTCGGATTTGTTAAAAATAACCAATCTAAAAATAGAAGCTGTCAGGGAAAATAGAACCAAAGAAATAATAAAAGGAATTGATTTAACTTTAAAACGTGGGGAAGTGTTAGGCCTTATCGGTGAGTCAGGTGCAGGCAAGTCGACTATTGGTTTAGCTGCAATGGGGTTTTGCAGGCCCGGCTGTCGTATTGTATCGAGTTCATCCATTATTTTCGATGGGTTTGAAATAATGAATGCTACTCTGGCAGAAAAACAGAACCTGAGAGGAACCCGAATCGCCTATGTTGCCCAGAGTGCGGCAGCAGCCTTTAACCCGGCCCATAAATTGATTCGCCAATATACTGAAGGTCCGGTGCGGCATGGCATAAAATCTTATCCTGAGGCTAAAAAAGAAGCCCAGGCATTATATAAAAAATTGTTGCTGCCTGATCCCGACAACATAGGATACCGTTACCCACATCAGGTTTCAGGCGGGCAGCTCCAACGGGCCATGGTGGCCATGGCCATGGCCTGCAAACCGGATATTATTGTTTTTGACGAGCCCACTACTGCTTTGGATGTGACCACTCAGATTGAAGTTCTTGCAGCAATAAAAAAGGTAACAAGAGAACTTAATACCGCGGCATTGTACATTACCCATGATCTTGCCGTGGTTATCCAGCTGGCAGACCGGATCATGGTGCTCAGGCATGGCAACCTTGTGGAGGAAGGAACATCCAAACAATTGCTGGAAGCTCCCCGTGAGCAATATACCCGTGATCTTCTTTCCGTACGAACCTTTCAAAAACAAGTTGAAGACCCCGGGGAAAATAAAACCCCTATTCTGGAAGTTCAGAATCTGACAGCCAGTTATCGGAAAAATACGCCCAATGTGCTCAAGGACATCAATCTGAAAATCACCAGGGGAAAGACCATTGCCATTGTGGGTGAGTCAGGCAGCGGAAAGACAACGCTTGCCAGGGCGATTATCGGCTTGATGAATCCCAAAAAAGGAAAAATTTTATATCGTGGGAAAGAACTGCCCTATGCCTTGAAGCGCAGAACCAAAGATGAACTCAGGCATTTACAAATGATATACCAGCTGCCGGATATTGCTTTAAATCCAAGACAGCGCATTCAAAGAATCCTGGGACGGCCTCTGGAATTTTATTTTGGCATGAAGCGCTCCCAGAGAAAAAAACGAGTAAAAGAGCTATTAGATATGGTGGAACTTCCTGCAAAGTTTATCAATCGATTTCCCCCGGAATTGTCAGGCGGAGAAAAACAGCGGATCTGTATTGCAAGAGCCCTGGCAGCCAAACCTGAAATTATTATTTGTGATGAAGTCACCTCTGCTCTGGATCAACTGGTGGCGGAGGAAGTATTAAAACTGCTGCAAAACCTCCAGGATGAACTCAAAGTAACCTATTTATTCATCACCCATGATCTTGCCACGGTAAAAGCCATTGCCGATGAAATTATTGTCATGTTATTGGGCAGTATTGTTGAACAGGGACCAAGGGAAATCGTTTTTAATCCACCCCACCATGAATATACCGAATTATTACTCTCATCTGTACCGGAAATGAAACTGGACTGGCTGGATGAACTATTGAAAAGTCGAAGAGAGAAAGAAGCGGCCAGGGGTAATGGTAAAAAATTTCATGACATTGAATCATACCTTGCTGTTAGTAATTAACCAACCCGGAGATTTTTAATTATGAGAATGGACTATACGGGCATCCCATCAATGGCAGGCTTTGGCCTGCAGGCTTTTACCGACGATCAACTCAAAGCCATCCACCACGGTGTTTTATATATTCTTGAAAAAATCGGTCTTAAGGTTCAGTCAAAAACAGCTACAGAACTCTTTGCAAATGCAGGAGCAAAAGTAATTAATGAGAAGGGTTTTTCCAAGGTAACCCTGCCCCAATGGCTGGTTGAAGACTGCATCGCAAGTGCGCCCAAGAGTTTTGTCTATTATGGCCGGGATTCCAAATATGATTTTACTGCCGAACCTCATCGGACAGGGTTTACCGCTTTTGGGCAATGTGTCAAGATTCTTGATCCTGAAACCGGGGAATACAGGAGTTCCACCAAAGATGATATGGCCGGATCAGCCAGATTACAGGATGCACTTGAAAATATTCAGATCGTGACCCGGACCATGGCACCGGGAGACATCCCTGCCAAGGCCCAGGCCCTGCACTGCCTGGATGCCATTTTACGTAATACGGGTAAACATATATCCGGTGGGGCAGGAAATGTCGTGAATTTAAAAGCAATGCTTAGCCTGCTTTATGCGGCAGCCGGAAGCAAAGAAAAATTTGAGGCCCGTCCTTTTTATTCTCCTAGCGTATGTCCCACAAGCCCGCTTACCCTGTGTGAAGACTGCTGTGATGTGGCCGTTGCGGCTGCTCGCGCAGGCCTTGGCCTTGTGGTCATGATCATGCCGCTTTCCGGTGCAACCGCTCCGGTAACACCGGCCGGCACTGTTACACTGGGCCTGGCTGAACAAATTGCAGGACTTTCGCTTGCCCAGATTGCTAATAAGGGAACCCCTGTTACTTTGGGAAGTGCGACAACGATTATGGATCTTAGAACAACTGTTTCCGCCATGGGTGCACCTGAATCAGGCATCATTAATGCAAGTCTGGTTCAGATGGCCAACTACTACGGCCTGCCAAGCCGTGTTGCCTGCGGCGTCTCTGATGCCATGACCCTGGATTCCCAGGTGGGGTATGAATATGCTACAAATGCTGTTACAGCTGCTTTGTCCGGCGCATCCATTGTGTTTGGCGGCGGTGCCATGGAATCCGGGTTGACACACAGCCCTGCCAAGCTGCTCATGGATCATGAATGTATGGGAAACATCAGAAAAATACTGGAAGGTGTTAGTACAGATGAAAAAAGTCTATCTATTGATATCATAGAAGAAATCGGTGCGGCAGGTTCTTTTTTGATGCACAGCCAAACCATGGACCATGTACGAGAACTTCGAAAAAAACCTTCAAACGATCTGTTCAACAGGAAATCAAGGGCTGCCTGGAAGAAAGATACAGGTGGGAAATCTATCAGTGAAATTGCATCAGAAAAAGCCTGCTTTACAATAAATAACCACACACCTGTATCTTTGCCTGATGGTGCAGTAGAAAAAATGGATAAAATTCTTATGGAATTTAAAGACAAATAGATTCGTGGAGGGTGGATCGGATGGGATCACATGGACTCTAAATCCATGCAGCCGGGTGCGACCCCCGGGCTCTCCGCCATTTAAAATAGTTTACCAAGTATTTAAATTGAATGATGAATGGCAACACAAGAAAAAACAACAAAACCTGCCAAAAAACGATATTATCGAAAAAGAGTACGGATTTTCAATCTGATCGATAAGATTAAGCTGTGGCCTTCCCAAACAGGACAGCTCCATGGGATTCGTTCAATAGAAATCATGGGTGATACTGCCAGGCTTACAACCCACTGCAACAAAGAATTTCTTATCAACAATTCTTTGAACAGCCGGGCCGGACGCTGGTTGAGAAATAAATGGTTTGTCAATGTGTGCCCCAAATGCCGAGTCCCGGACTGGAAACTTGAAAAATATTCTTCAACACTGTTTAAGCGGCATCAGGGTTCTATGTTGATAAAAAATAAAGAGTAATACACTGGTATTGAGGTATAAAATTGGGTATCCCAAATCGGTGAGCAAGATATAATAAAAAAAATAGCCTTTACGGCAAACAAACAGGAGAAAAAAATGACGGATTTTAATGCAATGCAGAATGCTTTGGTAAACTGTGACAAGGACAAACTGGTGGGTCTGGTCAATGATGCATTGACTGATAATATACCTGCCGTAGATATTCTGAATCAAGGCCTTATTGCGGGCATGGATATTGTGGGTGACAAAATGGAAAACGGTGACATGTTTATCCCGGAAGTCCTTATGGCTGCCCAGGCCATGGGTGAATGTGTGACTATTTTAAAACCGCTGTTAGGAGATGATGAAGCGGCTCAAGGAAGCAATGTTATTATCGGAACCGTCAAGGGGGATCTTCATGATATTGGTAAAAACCTTGTGTCCATGATGATGGAAAGTGCCGGCATGACGGTTCACAATCTTGGGGTGGATATCAAACCCGAAGACTTTGTAGCCCAGATCAAGGAAAAAAATGCTCAGATTGTCTGCCTGTCAGCCCTTTTGACAACCACCATGCCCATGATGAAACAGACCATTGATGCCATAGTTGAAGCAGGGCTAAGAGACCAGGTTAAAGTCATGGTCGGTGGTGCACCCGTGACCCAGGCCTTTGCCGATGAGATAGGCGCTGACGGGTTTGCACCTGATGCCGGTTCTGCTGCCAGATTTGCTAAAACCCTTGTTGCATAGTTAAAGGAGAACCTAAGGATGTTTGAAGTAATTGGAGAACGGATCAATACCTCCAGAAAAAAGGTCCAGGAAGCGGTTGCCAGCAAGGATGCCCAATATATTATCGATGATGTTCAAAAACAACAGAACGCCGGTGCAACCTATATTGATGTCAATGCCGGTGCCAGGATAGGCCATGAAACACAAGATATGCAATGGCTTTTAGATACGATACAGCCGATTGCCACAGTCCCGTTGACTCTTGATTCTCCGGATCCTTCAGTGCTTGAAATGGCCTTTCAGATGGCTGAAAAAACACCCATGATTAATTCCATAAGCCTGGAAAAAGAGCGTTATGATGCCATGATGCCATTTCTGGAAGGAAAAAATTGCAAGATAATTGCCCTGTGCATGGATGATTCGGGTATGCCAGACTCGTCTGATGATATTATTGCAAGGGCTAATACCCTTGTAAAAGAATTAAACAACATTGGTATTGGCACGGGTTCCATATATATTGATCCCCTTGTCCAGCCTATCAGTACCGACAGCAATAAAGGGGTCATGGTATTGGATGCTGTCAGGGGGATAAAAGCAAAATACCCGGAGGTTCATATTACAGGAGGGCTATCCAATATCTCCTATGGGCTGCCCCAGAGAAAAATTATTAACAGAACTTTTGTAACTCTGATGATGGCTGCGGGAATGGATTCAGCCATTATTGATCCTCTGGATGAAAAAATCATGGGAACCGTTAGAACCGCAGACATGCTTCTGGGCCATGATGATTTTTGTATGAATTTTCTTAAGGGCGTACGTGCAGGAGCAATTTTGAGCTGATGACAGATTTAAATCTGACCGGAATTTTAAATCGTCTGCAAAATGGTCATATTGTAGAAAAAAATGAGATAAAATACCTTCTTGGGCTTTCTGATCCCAAAAACATTCGTTTACTTTTTGAGGCAGCTCAAAATGTTCGAATCCAATTTTTTGGCAACAAGATTTTTTTGTACGGTTTTTTGTATTTTTCTACGTACTGTCGGAATAACTGTAGATTCTGTCAGTATAGAAAATCCAATAAGATAATCCCCCGGTATCGAAAATCTAAGATCCAAATCCTGGCGGCAGCCGGAGAAATGGCAGATGCCGGGGTGCATCTTATTGATTTAACCATGGGAGAGGATCCTGAACTCTACTCTTCAAGTGAATTTGACTTCAAACAATTGACCAGCATGATTAAAACCGTTCAGGAGGACTCTGGACTTCCCGTGATGATTTCTCCGGGGACACTGCCTGACGAAATTCTCAAAGACCTGGCCAGGATCGGGGTCACTTGGTACGCCTGTTACCAGGAGACCCACAATGAAATCCTGTATAAGACCCTGCGCCCGGGGCAGAGTTTTAAAAAAAGGCTGGCTAAAAAACAGCTGGCTAAAAATCTTGGAATGCTCATTGAAGAAGGTATTCTCACAGGAGTGGGGGAAACACTGGATGATCTGGCCGACTCCATTATATGGATGAGAGACTTTTCTGTGGATCAGGCAAGAGTCATGACCTTTGTACCCCAGAAAGATACACCCATGGCTGATGCTAAGCCCCAGGGCAGCTTAAGGGAGCAGATCATCATTGCCGTTATGCGGCTGGTACTTGGGAACGTATTGATTCCGGCCTCCCTGGATGTTGACGGACTTGACGGCTTAAGGGCCAGACTTACGGCCGGCGCCAATGTAGTGACCTCTATTGTTCCCCCTGAAAACGGTCTTGCCGGAGTTGCCAACCATTCTCTTGATATTGAAGATTCAAGGAGAACCCTGGACCATATTTTACCAGTTCTGGAAACCTGTGGAATGGAGCCTGCTCAGCCTGAAGAATACCAAGCCTGGACTGCAAGCAGACAAAATGACTTGAAGGTTTATTTTTCTAAAAAAAAGAAAGGTTTGCTGACCGCTTTTATCGGATGCAAACTCTAGGGGGATTGGAACGGTTTACCTGACTTTTGGTTTCAACGTATTGAAATTCGAACCGGTTTCTAATCTAAGTAAAATTGAATATATTTGAAAAAAAGCTGATCCTCCCCCCGATATTGTACCCTTGAAAAATAAGCTATTTTTTGAAAAAATATCAGAAGAAATTATATGTTTGCTGGATAGGAAAAAGGTATTTAATGTGTCTATCCTTAAATGCGGATTGTGGCATGCAACAATCGATTAAACGCTCTTCTATCATTATGGGGGGGGAGGACCCTTTGTCTAAAAAACGTTGACTTCCTTTGCCAGTAGTTGTTGTAATCAAAATTTAATAGGAGAAGACTTGTATTCATAGTCCTGCCCCTAATTTTGTCCTGCCATCGGGAAGACTATTATTAACAGTCCCGGGTTTTCTGAGCCAAAGCCAGACACAACATTTTGTGGTTGGGGGAAATTTATTCATCACGCAGATAATCAATTTTAATATA
>JAHOYS010000016.1 GCA_019038815.1 Desulfobacterales bacterium
ATCAATGCCCAGAACCTTGTTAAACGGAAGCATTTCAAGATAATATGTTTTAATTTTCTCAAGAACAGATTCTATCATGACGATTGATTCCTTATTTTCTTTTCAAAACCCCTAAAGTTTTTGTCATTTCAAGCTCTTCATAACTCCCTGATCCAAGGGCAATTTCATAGACCTGCCATGGGGCCTGGCCCCCTTTTTCACTATCCTTGAAAATATCATGAATTACCAGAAACCCATTGGTTTTAATATGGCAGGCCCAGGTCAGGTAATCGTTATGAGCCTCCTCAAAGGAATGCCCCCCATCTATAAACAACATTGAGATGGGTGTTTCCCACATTTTCCCGGCTGTACCTGAAGCTACAACAACAGGCACCACTGTATTTTCAAGGGCTGTCCGCCTGATTGTTTTCTGGAAAAAAGGGAATGTATTAACTCTTGATAGTTTCGGGTCAAAAAGCTCAGGATCAAAATATTCTTCATCCGGCTGCTGCTCTTCGGATCCCTTATGATGATCAATGGAAAAAAGGATTGAATTTTTTTCTTTGCATGCAGATCCGATAATATAAGCAGATTTACCGCAATAGCTTCCTATTTCAAGGACAGGGCCGTTGCCTGCTGCCTGCAGAGCAATACTGTAAAGTCTTTTCGCTTCATCACCATCCATGAACCCCTTGATGCTGTCCCATACATCAAAATTAATCTTCATCATAACTTCTGACAAGTATTTCTCTGGGTTTGGAACCGACCTGGGGACCTACTATCCCTTCATATTCCATCATTTCAACCAGCCGTGCCGCCCGGTTATAACCGATACGAAGACGCCTCTGTACAAAAGAGATGGATGCCTGGCGGGTCTTGGTGATCAGGGAAACAGCTTCATCATATTTTTCATCATAGTCAGATGCATCAAACTCTTTGGCATCATCATCGCTGTTACCGATGGTAATCTCTTCAATATAATCCGGTTCTTTCTGGTCTCTTAAAAATTTTGTAATCCTGGCGATCTCTTTTTCAGAAATATAGGCGCCCTGAATCCTGACAAGCTTTCCTGTCCCGGGTGGACAGAACAACATATCCCCGTTTCCCAAGAGACTCTCAGGTCCACCGCCGTCAAAAATAGTTCTGGCATCAACCTTGGAAGATACCTGGAATGAAATCCGTGTGGGGAAATTGGCTTTAATGCTTCCTGTAAGTACGTCAACAGAAGGTCTCTGTGTGGCTACGATCAGATGTATTCCTGCCGCCCTTGCCATCTGGGCAAGCCTGGTCAAAGCAAATTCCACATCTTTTGAGGCCACCATCATGAGATCTGCCAGCTCGTCCACAATCACGACAATATAGGGAAGTTTTTCAAACTGGTCTTTATTGGTTTCATCTGGATTTTCAATCTTTGCCTTATTTTTTAAGGCTATCATTTTGTTATACTGGACAATATTTCTCAGCCCTACCTGTTCCAGCAGTTCATATCGCCGTTCCATCTCCCTGACCGCCCAGAAAAGAGCGTTAGTTGCTTTTTTCATATCTGTTACCACAGGGGAAATCAAATGGGGAATGTCATTATAAACGGAAAGCTCAATCCTTTTGGGATCAATCATGATCATTTTAACATCATCAGGTGTGCCTTTGTACAGCAGGCTGATAATCATTGAATTTAACCCCACACTCTTACCGGTTCCTGTGGCGCCGGCAATCAGAAGATGGGGCATGGAATCCATTTTTGTAACCATGGGCCTGCCCAGAAGGTCTTTCCCCAGCCCCAGGGTCAGAAGAGACGAAGACTGAACAAAATCTTTTGAGACAATCAATTCCCTTAAATTAACGACTTCTCTCTCTTTATTGGGGATTTCAATCCCCACAACATCCCGGCCCGGAATAGGTGCTACAATTCGAATACTTATGGCACTCAAGGCCAGGGCCAGATCATCGGACAAACCAGCGATTTTGCTGATCTTGATTCCGGATGCAGGCTTATACTCAAAAGTTGTGATCACAGGACCCGGGAGAATTTCAACCACCTCTCCGAATACGTTGAAATCATTCAGCTTACTTTCCAGAATTTTAGCTTTCCCTTTCAGCAGGTCAGTATCAATATTTTTTTCGATCTTTTTTTGCTCATTCAAAAATGAAATCAACGGCAGGTTAAATTCAACTTTTTCCCGGATATCAACAAATCCCATATCAGGTTTAAAGTCTGAATCATCTTCTTCCAGTTCTACTATGACCGGATCAAAAATATCTTCTGGGTCTGACAATTCTTCTCTTTCAGAAATCTTTTCAGGAATTTTAATAATAGTATCTTCCTTAAAAGAAACAGGGGTGATATCAATTTCTTTTTGGGCCCGCTCTCTTTTTTCCTGCCATTTCCCATACTGCTTTTTGAAAAAATTAATGGCTTCTTGAAAATCTTCTTTCATGATTTTTAAAAATTTAATGGCTTTCTGTCTTATAAACAGCCCCATAGAAATGATGGATATTCCTGTGGCAAGGATAAGGCCGATGATCAAAAAAAATATCAGAATAATAATACAGCCGGTGATATTGGCATATTTCAGCAAAAATGAGGTGATCGCGATTCCAATAACACCCCCGGATGAAATAGTCGTAGTCAAAACCGGATAGTCATCTTTAAAAAGAAAAAACATACCACCGGTGCAAATCATTAAAAAAAGGCCGCCCAGCAGTGTAAACCAGATTATTTTTAACTGCCTTCCCTTTAATAACCAGACACTGATAAAACCCAGGATAATCGGAGTCCAAAACGCTCCAAGGCCGAACAGGAAGATAAAAAAACCGGCAATATGGGCACCTAAAAGTCCGAAGGCATTGTGAATATTATCAGGAATGGTGAAAAAATTATTCCCTACACAGGGATCTGAGACATGATAGGAAAAAAGGCTGATCGCAGTTAAGACAATCAGAAAAAAAAAGAGTATGCCATAGAGTTCTTTTTTCATACTTCAATAATTACCGGTACAATTAAGGGCCTTCGATTAATCGTAAATGCAAAATATTGTTTCAGGGCCTTCCGCAGTTTTTTTCTAATCAAATCAATTCGGGATTCAAGGCCGGCCTCTATCTCTTCAACAATTTCAAGGATAACACACTGGGCATCATCCACCAGGTATCCTGTGGCAGAATCAAAAACAAACCCCTTTGAAATCAATTCCGGCCCGTAAAGGACGATACCTGTCTCTTCATCAATGATCATGGTGACAACAACAAGTCCTCCCTCAGAAAGTTCTCTTCTCTCCTTTAAAACACTTCTTCCCACATCACCAATACCCTTACCGTCAACAAGGACTCTACCGGTACGTACATGGCCATCTAACCTTCCGCCATCCTTATCAAAGGCAATAACATCCCCGTCTTCGGCTACAATGACATTTTCCCTGGGCAGACCCATTTTTTCAGCAAGTCTTGCATGGACCACCAGATGGCGGTATTCCCCATGAATAGGAATAAAATATTCGGGTTTGGTTAAATTCAGCATCAATTTAAGCTCTTCCTGATGGGCATGGCCCGAGGTATGAATCTGTGCAATTTTTGAATACACCACATCCGCACCTCTGCGGTACAGCTTATTAATGATACTGGCAATGGCTTTTTCATTTCCCGGTATATCTCTGGATGACAGGATCACACTGTCACCCTTTTTAATCTTAATATGCTTGTGTATGCCGGAGGCCATTCTTACAAGTGCTGACATTGGCTCTCCCTGGCTGCCGGTGGTGATAACAATAAGTTCATCATCCCGGAATTTATTGATTTGTTTTATATCCAGTATGGTATTGGGAGGACACTGGAGATGGCCCAGTTCAGAGGCTACACTGGCAATCTGCTCCATACTGCGGCCATTGAAAATGACCTTACGATGGTTACGGACGGCAATATTGATCACCTGCTGTATCCTGAATACATTTGAAGCAAACAAGGCGACAACCACCCTGCCGGTGGCCGGCGCAATCAATTTTTCAAGGTTTTTTGCCACTTCAGGCTCAGATGTTGTATAGCCTTTGACTTCAGCATTGGTGGAATCAGACAACAGTGCCAATACTCCTTTTTCACCAAATTTTGCAAAACTTGAAATATCTGTAGCTTTCATTTTATCCGGGTCATGACTGATTTTGAAGTCACCGGTATGAACAATGACGCCTTCCGGGGTCTTTATAGCAAGTCCGACACCATCAATGGTGCTGTGACAGACACGGATAAATTCAATCTCAAAGGGCTCTATTGAAAGGGTCTCTCCAGGATTAACAAGGTTTAAATCAACATATTTATTGAGATCAAACTCAATAAGTTTATTCCTGACAATCCTCAAGGTAAAGGCTGTGCCATATACAGGAAGTCTGATTTCTTTTAAGAGATATGGCAAAGCCCCGATATGATCCTCATGGGCATGGGTCAGGATAATGGCCTGGATCTTGTCACGATTTTCCCTGATATAATCCATGGCTGGAATGACAATATCCACACCCAGCATATAATCTTCAGGGAACATAAGTCCTGAATCAATGATGAATATGACATCATTATATTCAATCACCATCATATTAAGACCGATTTCGCCAAGACCACCGAGTGGAATAATTTTAAGCATTTGCCGTTCCCATAATTGAATTAAATTTCAATACCAAGTTTTTCAAGAATCGCATCAGTCTGATTAATAAGCCAGTCCCGCTGCTCCCTTGTTGCATAATCCATACAATCACATTTTATATTTTTTTTAATTCTCACCAGAAATTCACAAGACAGATAAGTTTCTTCCAGCATCAGAGCAAAGACATGGGGGTAACACCCTTCATGCTTTTTTTGAATGGGAGTTAACAAATCTTTATCCAATTCAAGCCAGTAAATTCCACCAAGCGGGGAGGATTTCAGATATTTATCCAGATACGTTTTTAATTTTTGATAATCACTAATCCGAAAACCATCTATTAAATACTGTTTCATATCGAAGCTAATTAGCACACATCCGTTGAGATATGCAAGGGGATTGATTATAAATAAAGGGGATCAGGCAGAAGAAAGCCGTGGTTTTCTCAACGCCAGAAAATTGCCGCCGACAACGAGTAACAATCCGGAAATTGCTGAAAGGTTCCAGGAATATCCTTCAAAAAATGAGGAAAGAATCAATGCCACCACCGGCACCAGCATAATGGTGTAAGAGGCTTTATCTGCACCGATGGAACCGATAAGGGTCAAGTAACTGCCAAAGGCGATGATTGATCCGAAAATGGACAAATAAAATAGAGAGCCAATATAAGGGATGGAGACTGTAAAAGAAAATTCTTTACCTAAAAACAGAGCTATCACAGCCAGCAGGATGGTACCATAGCCCATTCCAAATGCATTTGCCTGGATTACCGGAATTTTGTTTTTGGTATTCCTGGCCGAGGTAATATTGCCCAATGAGGCAAGAAAAACACTTATCAAACAGATAAAAAGTCCAAAGACCCCTTTGTCGGACAGGTCAAAGGATTCTATTTCAGGCATAAAAATGATAATAATCCCAATGATACCAAGGCCTGCCCCAATTATCATCTTTTTTTCTATTGCCGTACCAAGGAGAATAGATCCATTGGCAATATTCATAAACACAATTGAAGAAAACATAACCGCCACAAGGCCGCTGGTCAGGTATAATTCCGCCACATAGACAAGCCAGTAGTTAACAGAAAACAACAAGATCCCTAAAAGCGCCATGAACAAATGTTCTTTTAAAGAAAATTTAAGTTTAAGCCCTTTTACATAACAAAAAATCATCAAGAGTGATGCTGCAAGTCCAAACCGGTAAATAACAGACACCATAGGATCAACAGAACCCAGTTGATATTTAATGGCAAGCCAGGTGGACCCCCAGACTAAAACGGTAATGATATAGAGTGTGATATTTTTCATTTTTCTTTTTCTTTTTTTAATTTATAATTCACAAAAGGCTGAAAGCTCTCTACAACTCTGAATCCGGGGAATTTCCTGGTAACCGATATTCTATTAATCTTTAACCTGGCCCGGGTCTTTGTAGTCTTCGATTTTTCGGCCTGAAAGTCTGAAAGCCAGCATGGTACAGTCTTCTTCAGTCAGGCAGTCTGTAATTTTTTGGCTGAGCATTTCACCCACTGTGGTTTCCTCATCCACCACAATGGTTGCCCCGGCATCTGCCAGATCCTGGCGATGCCGGGTGTATCGGCTTCGGACCACCAAAGAGATTTCAGGATTTAATTGACGAATCGTCTTGATGGTCTGAACGGATATTTTGGGATCCGGCACGGTGATTACCACCAGGCAAGCACTTCCGATTCCGGCATGGTGAAGGATTTCCTCCCGGGTAGCATCGCCCATGTGGATCTCAATCTCTTCCCGGGCGGCAAACTGCCGACTCAGGGGATTGACATCAATGACTATCGGTTTAAACGCTCTGGACTTAAGGGTATTAACCACATGGCGGCCTGCAGGACCAAATCCCACAACAATCACCCGGCGGTCATCTGATTCCCGGGATGCCTCCTCCCGGGACCCGGCCCGCATGCCGGATCTTGAAAACAGACTCAACACCCGGTCACTCAAGGGAAGTGCCCATGCCACCATATAAGGTGTTGCCAGCATGAGCACAACCGTCACAGATACAGTCAGATCCATGGCTGTGACTCCGATGAGACTTCCCTCTCTGGCTGCCTGGGCCAATACCAGGGAGAATTCACCAATCTGCGCCAGGGTAATGCCTGTGGCAAGAGCATGGCGCCGTTCCAGACCAAGCATTCGGGTGACCCCATAGATAATCGCTGCTTTGCCAAGAAAGATCACCAAAGCCAACGGCAGAATATAATGAAAGTGACTTAAAAACCATACCGGCTTGATAAACATGCCCACAGAGGCAAAAAACAGGGTCACCATCATTGTTCTTAACGATCCGATATCTGCCCGGACTTGGGTGGCAAACGGAGATTCTCCCAGGAGCATTCCCGCAACAAAGGCGCCAAGGGCAGGGGAAATACCCACCCAATGGGAAGACCAGGTTGCACCCAGTCCGATGGAGATGGCAAAAAGAACAGTCAGTTCCCGGTTGGCAAAAAGCTGGGCAGAGGACAATAACCGTGGGATGAAATGATACAGAAGAATGTACAGTACCGCAACAAGCCCTGCCACAGAGGCCAACAGCTTTGTCATATGCAACCCGATACCCATGTCACCGCCGGACGGGGACAAAAGACCGATCATCAATACCAGAGGAACGATGGCCATATCCTGGAACAACAGTATCCCTAGGCTGGTACGGCCGTGGATCGATTCCATCGCCGCTTTGTCCACCAAGACTCTCAACACAATGGTGGTGGAACTCAAAGCCACAAAAGCGCCTATGGCAATGGCCTTGGGAAGACTGAAAAAGGCAGCCATGACAAGGGCAACAAGTCCCAGTGTGCCCAGTACCTGAATACTGCCTCCACCGAATGCCATCCGGCCCATACGTTTTAACTGTTGAAATGAAAATTCAAGCCCAATGGAAAACAAAAGCAATGACACCCCCAACTCTGCCATTTGATTGACCATGGCATCATTGGCTATCACCGGTCCCACCACCACACCGGCCAGGATGTATCCGAGAATGGGACTTTGTCTCAATCGTTGTGCCAGACTGCCGAATATAAAGGCAAAGCCGAAAAGCATAACCAATTCCATTAATATCGACCAAAGATCCATTTGTATTCCTTAGCTATAAATAAAGACCATATTGGCCTCTTATACCAGGTTTTCAGACAAAAGACAGCGAGGTTGCAAAGATATTTTCACAAACCGTTTATATAAAGCCATAAACATCCATACGCATTGCATCAAGGTAAAGCCGGAATTTTGTCATGGGGCATCTTTATCAAGGAGGGCAGCTAATTTTTTATCTATTTTATCAATTCGTGCAATGATGTCTTCCTGATTTTCCTTCTCGGCTAATTTATTATATGCTGGATATTCATCGATCATCTCTTCTTTCATTTCCCCCATACTATTAATCACCACCCCTATGGCAAAATTAAGGACGATCAATCCACCGACCAAAACAAAGGAGGTGAAAAATAACGCGGCACCAAGAGGGGATGCGGAGGGATTGGTGCACTTCAGCCTTGCGCCGTCATAACCGTATTGGTCACAGCCATACATGTTGATGTACATTATATCAGTCCAGTCTTCAAAGGTGACCATCCTGAAAAGTGTGAGCATAGAAGTTTGTAGATTTTCAAAATGGATTGGATCATTTTTTGAAAATGTGAAGGTTGCCATAACTGCATAGATGTAAAAAATAATCCCGAGCAACATAAAAATATGGATCATGGAAGGAATACTTTTTAACAGAGCCCCTACAATGAGCCTCATCTTGGGCATCGCAGTGATAAGTCTAAAAACCCGCAAGACCCTTAGAAGTCTTAATACTGGTAAAAATGAGCCCCCGATGGGAAGAAGGACGCCCACAACGATGATAAAATCAAATACATTCCAGGAATTATTAAAATAATTCAGAGGTCGCGGGAATTCAGAACCGATCTTAAGGATTGCTTCAATGACGAATATCAGAATAATCAATGTATCAAGGATTGCGAACAGGTCGTGGTATCTGGCAGCTAAAGCCGGATAAGTCTGCATCCCAACCAATACCCCTGCGAAGACGATGACGACGACAATAAACATGTCAAAATATCTATGTGTGACAATTTTTTTTAGATTATCTACGGTTGCCATAATTATCCTGATTTTTCTTTTTTGCGTATTTCCGATTTATTGGGTCTGCCCATTAATAAATGTTTAGAACTGACTCTTAATAAGAAAATAGATCAGGGGAATAAAAATCGCCGGGAGCATATTCCCCACTCTAAGCTTGTCTTCCCTTATCATATTTAATCCAATTGCCACAATTAAAAGGCCTCCGATTGCAGACATCTGGCTGACAACAACAGGAACCAGCAATGGCTTGAGAAGCCCTGCCATCAAGGTAATGGAGCCTTGATACAACAACACCGGGACAGCAGCAAACATTACACCGATGCCCAAGGATGAACTTAAAATAATACTGACAATACCATCAAGGGCTGCCTTGGCAAACAAGATATCATGATTTCCGGTAAGACCGCTTTCAAGTGGTCCCACAATAGCCATGGAGCCCACACAATATATTAATGAGGCAGTAACAAATCCAGCTGAAAAACTGGAGGATGTTTTTGAAAATTTTGTCTCAAGATAATTTCCCAGCTTTTCAAGATAATTTTCAATCCCGATCATTTCTCCGATTAAGGATCCTAAGGCAAGGCTGATAATAATAATCAAAAGATCATTACACCCAAGGGCACTTTTCATGCCAACCAAAATAACAGCAAGACCGATAGCCTGCATTATCGTCTGGTTATATTTTTCCGGGATTCCGTTTCTAAACCCGATTCCGACAAGACTGCCTGCAATAATTGTCAGGCAGTTTACAATTGTTCCCAGCACAGGTTTCCCCCAGGTCTCAGATTCTAAAAAAAAGAGTCTTTAATATAATCAACACCGTTTTTAAACAGTTTGACGCCAATGGTCATCTCCTGGCCGGGAGTTTTGCCCTTTCTCTTAAGAAGCTGAGCCTTACGTGTCCAGTCCGGATGATTTGTAAAATGATTATAGGCTTCCGGATGTGGCATCAACCCGAAAATCCTTCCCGTGGGATCACAGATACCTGCGATATCCTCCATGGAACCGTTTGGGTTTAACGGGAAGGCCCCCTTTGCCGGTATCCCCTGGATGTCGGCATACCTGAACACCACCTGGTTGTTGGCTAAAAGGGTATCAATCACTTTTTGTCCGGCAATAACTTTTCCCTCTCCATGACGTACCGGATAATCAGCTATATCGATATTTTTTGTAAAAACACAAGGGCTTTGAGTGTTTGCAGCCAGATGGACCCATTGATCCCTGAAATTCCCGCAGTCATTGAATGTAATGGATACAGACCGCTTTGTATAATCAGAATCAAATCCGGGCAACAGTCCTAAATTCACCAGGGCCTGGAATCCGTTGCAGATACCAATGATAAGCTTTCCCTGAGACACAAAATTCAAGAGATCCCGGCCAATATGATCTTTAAGCTTTAATGCCTGAATAACACCTGCACCATGGTCATCCCCCCAAGAAAACCCTCCGCCAAAGGCCAGAATATGAAAGTCTGCAAGCTTGATCTTCCCGGACACTAATGCGTTAATATGGATTTTGTGGGATCTTGCACCGGCAAGCTCAAACACATGAGCTGTTTCATTATCACAATTTAAACCAAACCCGGTTAATATCAGTGCGTTAACCTTTTTCATATCATGTCTCCAAAGGTTTTATTGAATGCTTTTTCCAGCTCTTCCATTGAAAGGTCTATCAGTACTTCCCTGTGAAGGCCTGAGACTTTCAAATGATCATGAAGATCTGTCACGAAACCTACACAACCTGCCGGCATCCCTTTGAACAATTTTTCAAAAAAGTTTTTGTTTTCTGAAGAAACTGAAACAATAAATCTGCCTGCAGATTCTGAGAACAACAGGGTTTCATTTAACAGCTCACCACGGCTCGTATCTATTGGAAGGTCCGACAAATTAACTTCCATGCCAAGGCCTCCTGCCATTGTCATGTAAGACAGATGAGTACCAAGACCGCCTCTTGCAACCGCATGACAGGATGCCACAAGCTCATTTTCAATGGCTGTCTGCAATGCTTTATATACCACTTTAAACTTATCAAAATCGACATGGGGAACATTTAAACCCGTTTTATCAAAGGCATCATAATATTCTGATGCTCCAAGTTCATTGGCGGTGACACCAAGCACATAAACAAAATCCCCTGAAACCTTTGGGTCCATGGTTACACATTTTGAAATATCATCAATGACAGAGGTCCCTGAAAACTGAACGGTTTCAAGCGCTGAGACTTTAACCCGCTCACCAAACTCACCCACCAGATGGCCATCCACATACATGCTGTCCTTACCGGATAACAGAGGAATCTCATATTTTTCGCAGGCCTCTTTCAGTGCCCGGCATGCACGAACAAGCTGGGCTGCCTTAAATGTTCCATCCGGGTTTTTATTAGGATCAAACCCGATATTGGGCCAGCAAAAATTGTCAAGACCTCCGATATGATTAAAATTGCCGCCCACAGCCATCAACCTCCGCACGGCCTCATCAATGGTGCAGGTCATCATATGATAAGCATCTATCTTTGAGTACCAGGGCAAAAGGCTTTGTGAAAAAGCAAGGCCTTTCGGGGATGCAAGAACCGGTCGTGTCACAGAGGCATCAGATGGAATATTATACTTGACACCCACCATGGGTTTTATCACGGAACCACCCTGAACTTCATGATCATACTGTCGGAGAATCCATTCTTTTGAGCTGAGATTGGGCCGTTCAAGCATACTTAGCAGCAATTTATTAAAGTCCGATGGAGAACTGATCACAGGTTCAGTCAAGCCCCTGGTTTCAGGTGAAAGCCAGATTGCATCAAACTCCCAGGAGGGAAACCCCTTGTCTAAAAGATCCATATCCACATAGGCACAGGTTTCATCTTTATATTTGATATGCAGTTTACCCGTATCTGTATATTCTCCTATCACAGTGCTTTCAACTTCGTGCTCTGCCGAAAGTTCCATAAACCTGTCCAGATTTTCAGGTTTAACCGCAATAGTCATGCGTTCCTGGGACTCTGAAATCCAGATTTCCCACATATCAAGCCCTTCATATTTTAAGGGCACTTTATCCAGCCAGACCACACACCCGTTTGAAATCATGGCTGATTCACCAATGGATGAGGACAGTCCACCGCCGCCATTATCAGTGATAAACGGAATCAGACCTTCGTCACGGCAGATCAAGAGAAAGTCATGCATTTTTTTCTGGGTATAGGGGTCACCGATCTGGACATGCCCTGCAGGGGTGTTTTCCGAATAACTTTCCGAAGAGGCTGTCACACCATGAATTCCGTCTTTCCCAACCCGTCCACCGCTCATGATAATAAGCTCACCCGGAGATGTTTTCTTTTCATGGCTGGGTCTGCCCTTGATCTGGTTCGGCATAATTCCCAATGCTGTTACAAACACAAGACTCTTACCCATGTATCCGGGATTGAACAATGTCTGTCCAAAGGTGGTGGGAACACCACTTTTATTCCCCCCGTCCTTTACACCTTCTATTACGCCGTCCAGAAGACGTCTGGGGTGAAGCGGGGGTTTTAACGGACCATTATAGTTCACGTCTCCCACACAATACCCGAAACTTCCCATGAACAGTTTGGATCCAAGTCCTGTTCCCATGGGATCACGATAAACACCTACAATACCTGTTATTGCGCCACCATAGGCTTCCATATTGGAGGGTGAATTATGGGTTTCACCGGTAACCACATAATTATTTTCATCATCAAACCTGCCAACCCCTGCATTGTCCCACAATACTGAGACTACCCACTCTTTTTTCTCTTTAAGTTTTAAGGTTGGGTCCTGAATATAGGTTTTAAACAGACTGTTTTCGACCACTTCTTCATTTTTCGAGGCATCTTTATACCTGAAAATTCCCTGGAAGGTGTTATGATTGCAGTGATCACTTCTGGCCTGGGAAATAAATTCCAGTTCCAGGTCAGTTGGTTCTGCAAGACCCATTTTTTCCCTGGATTCAATTACCTTCGAATCCAGAAAATATTCTCGAATCACTGGGATATCCCTTGGATTTAATGCCAGATTTCTCTCATCTGAAATTTTTGCAAGCTGTTCATCTGATTCAATACTGATAACTTCAAAACAGGGAGCATGATCAAGAATAACTTTGGCAGGTTTGACATCAGCCCCGATATCCTTGTCCCATTCATCAATGGAAAAAACTTTGAACTGTTGAATGATAGAATTTGACAACAGCTCAGACGCCAGTTTTTCCACATCTTTACGAACAAGCGTATCGCCTTTCAAACAATATCGTTTTGATGTATAGATGCCCTCATCAGGCCCAAAAGTTTTCCCTAAATGGTCCGTAACAGCTTCCATTGCCGTTGCACCGGGATTATCTTTTACCCCCGGTCTGAATCCAATCCATATACACCAGTGAAAGCCGATATCCAGGGGTTTTAAGCTGGAAACCTGGGTCACAGGATTGGTGAGAATCTCATCTTTTACAACTTCAAGCTGCGAATGATCAAGATCTGACTCAATGGTCACGATATTGATGCATCGTGCCTCTTGAATGTTAATTCCAAAATAAGAATCTGCTTTTTTTATCAGAGAGGTGCCTTCAGCATCCCTCAGCTCTTTTTTAAGAGCAATCTCAATACAAAAAATCATATTATCCACCATTAAACATTCTTATAATGTCATTATAAAAAACAAAAACCATTAAAGCTACAAGCACTGCTGCACCGAATTGATTCAATTTTTCGCGCAATTTATCACTGACAGCTTTGCCTGTAACAGCTTCAATACCAAAGTATAACAGATGGCCACCATCTAATACCGGAATCGGAAAAAGATTGATGATGCCAAGGTTTACAGAAAGCAGTGCAATAAACCAGACAAAATTCATAATTCCCGCTTTTGCCTGTTCGCCCGCTATTTGGGCAATCATCAAAGGACCACCCAGATTGTCTGCTGAAACACTCCCACTGATCATTTTCCCAACAGAGAGTATGGTTAACTTTATAAGCCCGTAAGTATCCTGAATAGAACGCCACAGGGCGGCAAAAGGGTTAAGGCTTTTGTTAAAAGACTCCCCCGTGCCAACGATACCAATGACATATTTTTCAATTTCTTCACCAAACAGATTTTTTCCGGGCTTTAAAACCGGGGAAAGAACAATCCCTTTAAGGCTTGTGCCACGTTCTACAATAATCTCCAGTTGTTCTCCATTACCCGCACCAATAATCCGGGCAATATCTTCAAATGATTCGATTTTGTTCTGGTTAATTTCTTTGATCACATCCCCTGGTTTTATTCCGGCAGTTAAGGCCGGCGTATCTTCCATGACCTTCCCGACAACCGGTTTAGCCAGATAAACCCCTGAAAACTGGTAAAGGATGTAAAAAATAAAAATGGCAAGCAAAAAATTAAATAAAGGTCCCGCTGCAACGATGATGGTTTTTTGCAGCAATGATTTGTGGGTAAAAGAAGACTGGACATCTTTCGGATCAATGGTCGTACCCGGCTCTTCTCCCACCATTTTAACATACCCTCCAAGGGGTATGGCAGACAGGCAGTACTGAGTACGGCCATATTTTTTTTTAAAGATTTTCGGTCCAAACCCGAGAGAGAATACTTCAACTCCCACTCCGCATAATCTTGCTGCAATAAAGTGTCCAAGTTCATGAATAAAAACAAGAACACCAATAACAATTATGAATGCAATAGCAGAATGCCCCATAAGACCTCACTTTTATATCAGAGATTGCGCTTTGTCACGTGCCCAACAATCCGCTTCAATAATACCTGAAAGATCGGGATTGTCAATCCGTGTATGAAGTTCCATTGTTCTGGAAATTAGTTTAAAAATATCTAAAAAATCGATGCGTTTTTCAAGGAATGCCTTAACAGCCGTCTCATTGGCGGCATTCATAACAGCCGGAAGTGTCCCTTTTTGCTTACAGGCCTCAAATGCAAATAAGAGAGAAGGAAATTTTTTGGTGTCCGGTTTTTCAAATGTCAGAGAGTGAAGGCTTGTAAAATCAGGAAAATCCATCTGCAGATCGATCCGATCAGGCTCTGACAAGGCATAGGAAATAGCCCCTTTCATATCAGGCACTCCCATTTGTGCCATGATACTGCCGTCTTTATACCCTACCATGGAATGTACAATACTCTGGGGATGAATAAGCACCTTAATTTCTTCATGTGTGACATCAAACAAATGGACAGCTTCAATAATTTCAAGGCCTTTATTCATTAACGTGGCTGAATCTATCGTGATTTTGTGGCCCATATTCCAGGTGGGATGATTAAGCGCATCTTCCAAGGTAATATTTTTAAATTCATCAAACGGCCTTTTTCTGAAAGGCCCGCCTGAAGCTGTCAAAAATATTGTTTTCAAATCTTTTTTCCTGTTTCCCTTAAGACATTGAAAAATGGCACTGTGCTCGCTGTCAACCGGCAGGATTGAAACACCATTTTCCAATGCTTTGGCCATGATTATTTCACCGGCCATGACCAGGGTTTCCTTATTGGCAAGGGCAATCTGTTTTTTTGCCTCAATGGCGCAAAGCGCAGGTTTTAGTCCTGCTGCACCCACCATGGCCAGAAGAACCATGTCACAATCCCTATAAGAGGCTGCTTCATTAAATCCCGCCTCGCCAAATAAAATTTCAGGTCTGCTGTTTCCCTTCAGGGCTCTGGAGAGTTCCAGGGCTTTTTCTTCATCAAATACTGCAACCAGTTCAGGTTTGAATTCATCAATCTGTTTAGAAAAAACATCTATATTATTTGCAGCTGTCAATGCCTTTACCTGGAAACGATCAGGATGCATCCTGACGATATTCAAAGCGCTGGTACCAATTGAGCCTGTTGAACCTAAAATTGACAAACGTTTCATATGAAAAACACCAGATAGACATACAAAACAGGAATGGCTAAAAGTAATCCGTCTATTCTATCGAGCATCCCGCCGTGACCTGGAAGAATCCGGCCTGAATCTTTAATGTTTGAAGATCGCTTCATGGCAGATTCAAACAAATCACCTATCTGTCCTGCAACAGCAAGCATAAAGGACACTGGTATGCTAAGAAATGTCAAAGACAGATCATTAAAAAAAAGTTGGCAAAAAATAAATCCGATAATCATGGAAGCTGCCAGACCACCCAGTGAGCCTTCAATAGTTTTATTGGGACTGATGTTAGGAGAAATCGCCCTTTTCCCAAAGAAAGTACCCGTATAAAATGCACCGGTATCATTGGCAAAAACAACAAGCAGCAGCCAGATAATCCAAAAGATTCCGCCATCAAGTTCTCTAACAAAAACCAGCAGGGATAAGGAGACAGGGATATAAACTATCCCCAGAACCTGCTTTGCGATAATGTCGAAAACAGCATGATTATCGGCAAAGCGTGACAATACAAAAATGGATAAGGCCATAAGGTTCATGGCAAGGATTAAAAACAGAACCTCCCAGGATCCCAGGCAGGCAGTGGTGACAAGTGACATTGAAACGATATAGGTGATAATCTCAATTGTATTGGAAATGGGTCCTTCATCATTTCCAAAAATAATTCTCAAGTATTCCCGAATGGCAAATATGGCAACGACAGAAACCAGTACAGCGAACAATAATGTGCTGCCCTTGATGAGAATCCATAAAAATATGGGAGCAAGGACAAGTGAGGTTACCCATCGTTTGATGTGTTGCATGCCACTTTACCGAACCGTCGGTCCCTTTCCTGATAATTTTTTAAAATTTCAATAAATTCATCTCTGGTGAAATCCGGCCAAAATGTATCGGAAATATAAATTTCAGAATATGCTGCCTGCCATAACAGAAAATTACTTAATCTATACTCCCCGCCTGTACGGATAATTAAGTCAGGATCAGGCATTGCTTTTGTATAAAGATGATCTGAAATAAGATCCTGAGTAATATCTTTTGGATCCAAGCTTTTTGATGCTATCTTTTCAGCAATCTGCTTAACAGCACTTGTGATTTCTTCCCGGGAGCCATAACTCAATGCCAGATTCAACAGCATTTTGTTGTTGTCTTTTGTTAACTCCATTGTGATATCAACTTCTTTTTGGACATCCGAAGTAAGCTTGTGCTTCTGGCCAATGACATTGAGGCGAATATTGTTTTTTAAAAGCTCTTTTCTTTCCGACGCAATGAACTTTTTTAAAAGTATCATTAATGCCTGTACTTCATATTTCGGTCTTGCCCAGTTTTCCGTGGAAAATGCATATAATGTAAGTGTACCAATCCCCAGTTCTCTTGCAGCTGTCACGATGGAACGAACGATTTGCGAACCCTGTTCATGCCCTTTGACACGATTCATCATTTTTTTTTTGGCCCATCTGCCGTTACCATCCATAATAATGGCTACATGGAGTGGAAGTTTTTCGCAATCAAGGGTCAAATCATGTGTTGAGTTAGACTTCAAGAATTTCCTTTTCTTTTTCTGCAAAAATTGAGTCTAACCGCTTAATAAATTCATCTGTAGCTTCCTGGACCTGCTTTTGAGCTTTAAAGCTGTCATCCTCTGAAATATCTCCTTCCTTTTGAAGCTCCTTTAGCATTTCATTGGAATCTCTTCGAATATTTCGAATGGCCACTTTATAATCCTCGCAGATCTTGGCCACACTTTTTGCAATTTCTTTTCGTCTTTCTTCTGTCAAAGGCGGTATTGATATCCTGATTAATTTACCATCGTTGGAAGGTGTAAGGCCAAGGTTGGCTTTCAAAATCGCTTTTTCAACTTCATTTATTACGCTGACATCCCATGGTTTTACAGCAATAAGTCTGCTTTCAGGGATGGAGACGGTTGCCATCTGAGGCAAAGGTGTCTGAGTTCCGTAATAATCAACTCTAACCCCATCGAGTATTGCCTGGGATGCCCTGCCGGTACGAACTTTTGATAATTCATTTTCAAAAGCCTTTTCAGATTTACCCATTCTTTCTTTGGTTTCTTGAAGCACTTCATTTATCATAACAATCCATCCTCGCTTAATGGTTACTTATTTGTTATAAATCCGAGTACCAATAGCCTGACCACTTACAGCCTTAAAAATATTATCTTCCTTATGAAGATCAAAAACCTGAACCGGCAAATCATGTTCCATTGCAAGGGAAATAGCAGTCATGTCCATTACATGAAGTTGTTTTTCAATAACCCTCATATAAGACAATTCATCAAACATGACAGCATCTTCATAAACCACCGGGTCTTTATCATAGACGCCATTAACCTGGGTGGCTTTGAAAAGAATCTGGGCACGGGTTTCATGAGCCCTTAACACAGCTGCTGTATCCGTTGTAAAATACGGATTTCCCGTACCTGCTGCAAAAATAACCACACGGCCTTTTTCAAGATGCCGGATGGCTTTCCTGAGAATAAACGGTTCAGCAATCCTGTCCATTTGAATAGCAGACTGCACCCTTGTTGGAACATCACACTTTTCAAGGGCATCACAAAGAGCCAGACTGTTTATAACAGTGGCCAGCATTCCCATATTGTCGGCAGAGGTCCTGTCCATACCCGCAGAACTTCCTGCAACACCCCTGAATATATTTCCACCGCCTACAACAATGGAAATCTGTACATTAAGGCGGTAAACTTTTGCAATTTCCGCCGCAACATAATGAATCATTTCAGGGGTAATACCAAAGCCCTGATTTCCCATCAGGGCTTCTCCACTCAGCTTAATTAAAACCCGTTCAAACTCCGGCTCTTTGCTCAAGATTCTATTCTCCTATCTGGAAACGTGCAAATCTTTTTATCTGAATATTTTCACCAATTTTTCCAATGGTCTCTTTTAGTACTTCAGTAATGGTTTTCTGGGGATCTTTTACATACTGCTGACTCATCAGGCAGACGTCTTTGTAAAATTTCTCCACTTTACCTTCAACGATTTTATCAATAATATTCTCAGGTTTGCCTTCTTCAATCATTTGCGCCCGAAAAATTTCTTTTTCCTTTTCAACCACTGCCTGATCAACATCTTCAGGATTTAAGCCGGCAGGATTTGTTGCAGCAACATGCATGGCAATATTTTTTACAAATTTTTGAAAATCTTCTGTTTTTGCCACAAAATCAGACTCACAGTTCACCTCAAGGAGAACACCCAATTTTGCTCCCGTATGAATATATGAATAGATGATACCTTCAGAAGTTGAACGCCCCGCTCTTTTTGCTGCTTTAGCCAGACCTTTTTTTCTCAAGAGATCAATTGCTTTTTCCATATCACCTTCTGCTTCGGCAAGGACTCTTTTACAATCCATAATACCTGAACCGGTTGCCTCACGAAGCTCTTTTACCATTGCTGCGGAAATTTCCACCATTTTCTTTACTCCTTATCTTTGACTTTCTCGCTTTCTTTTGTCTCTTCAACTGGTGTTGTTCTTCTTTTAATCTTTTCAACGACAGGGCCATCGGTACCATCGGAAACAACCTCAATCAACACTTTGTCATCAGAAGAATCTTTACTTTCTTCCGCGCCTTTTTTATCGGATTCAGCCTTTTGTTTTTCATCATAAAGAGCCTTTCCCTCAACGCAGGCATCTGCAATACGGGAAGTAAAAAGACGGATAGCTCTGATAGCATCATCATTTCCAGGAATCACATAATCAATATCATCAGGATCACAGTTTGTATCAACAACAGCAATAATTGGAATTCCAAGCCTTTTACCCTCTTTTACTGCAATGGCTTCATTTTTAGGATCAATAACAAAAATTGCTCCCGGCAATTTTTTCATATGACTGATACCGCCAATGGCAAACTCCAGCTTGGTTTTTTCTTTGAGCATTTGTCCCTGTTCTTTTTTGGGATAATTTTCAAGAGTTCCGTCATTTTCGATTGAATTTAAAAAATGAAACCGGGTGATATTGTTCTTAATTGTCTGAAAGTTAGTCAGCATGCCGCCAAGCCATCTGTTTTGAACATAAAACCCTTCAGCACGGTTTGCTTCTTCATAAATCGCCTCGGATGCCTGTTTTTTTGTACCGACAAAAAGGACATCCTGACCATTGGCAGCTACGCCTTTGATAAAATCATGAGCCTCTTTAAATAGTTTTACAGTCTGCTGCAGATCAATGATGTAAATTCCGTTTCTTGCTCCAAAGATATACTTTTTCATCTTTGGGTTCCAGCGTTTGGTCTGATGTCCGAAATGCACACCAGCTTCCAAAAGTTCTCTAATTGTAATGTAAGCCATTTGTTCTCCAAGTTAATTAATGGTTTTTATCCACCATTCAGATCATCCTTAAAATTCGACTTTTCCCAAAGCACCTGATTTTCAAGTCCCTGAATGTGAGTTTTTACTACCCAACAAAAATCCTAATTTATATATCAAAAAATAAAAAACTAATCAATTGATTTTTTAATTAAAACTACCCTGTTGTGCCCCGCCAAATCTCTTATAAATTCAATTGATTGATACTGAGGATACAGTTTTGAAATATTTTGAACCCCCTCTTTCTGATCAAAGCCCATTTCGAGCAGAATTTTTCCTCCCGGAACAAGATAGCGATGGGCACCATTTAAGATATATCTGAAACAGTCAAGTCCGTCCCTGCCGCCATCAAGAGCAAGCATGGGTTCAAACTGCCTTATTTCAGGCTGCAGGTTTTGAATTTCCCTGGTCTGAATATAGGGCGGGTTTGAAACAATCAGATCAAATTGCGGAATCTTTTTTAATGATGAGAACCAGTCGCCTGCAAAAAAACGAATTTTCCCATTAATTGTTTTGGGAGCTATCTTTTCTGCATTTTTTTTTGCAATCAAAAGTGCTGTCACAGAAATATCGCTTGCAAAATACAGATGATCCAAAGCCGCTTTTGCCAGAGAAATGACAATCGCCCCGGAACCTGTCCCCAGCTCAAGAACGGTTTTGGGTTTTAAATTATCCTGACAGGTATTTAATACTTTTAATGCTTCTTCAACAAGGGTTTCCGTATCAGGCCGGGGAATCAAAACCTCGCTTGTCACCTTAAAATCAGATTCAAAAAATCCTTTTTCCCCGGTGATATATGCGACCGGTTCATTTTGTATTCTTCTTTTGATTAACAACTTAAAAGCAGATAACTCATTTTTTTGAAGGGGGCGGTCATGCTGAAGATAAAGGTCAAGGCGCTTTAAGCCAAGACTGTGGGCAAGCAGCATTTGAGCAGTCAACCTGGGACTGTCAATGAAATGTTTTTTTAAATAGGATTCTGTCCAGGCAAGAATCTTGATGATTGTCCAATCATTCAATTTTTTTAGGCAATTTCCTTTAGTGCCTGTGCCTGGTTGTATGTTTTAAGCTCATCTATGATTTCCTGAATATTGCCTTCCATAATGCTGTCCAGCTTGTAAAGCGTAAGACCGATTCGATGATCTGTCATTCGTCCCTGCGGAAAATTATATGTCCTTATCCTGCCGCTTCTGTCTCCTGTTCCCACCTGCCCTTTTCTCTGGGCTGCTCTTTTTTCATCCTCTTCTCTTACCTTTGCGTCAAGGATACGGGCTTTCAGAACACCCATGGCTTTGGCCTTGTTTTTGTGCTGGGATTTCTCATCCTGGCATGTGGCAGTAACACCGGTTGGAACGTGGGTAACCCTGACAGCAGAGTCTGTGGTATTGACTGACTGCCCTCCGGGCCCCGAAGCTCTGAATACATCAATTTTCAGATCAGCGGGATTAATATCAATATCAATATCTTCCGCCTCGGGAAGAACAGCCACTGTTACAGCAGACGTATGAACCCGTCCCTGGGTTTCTGTTTCAGGTACCCGCTGAACACGATGGGTTCCGCTTTCATATTTAAAACTGCTGAATGCACCCTTCCCCTTTACCAGGAATACAACCTCTTTGAATCCGCCCGAGCTGGAAACATTTTTCTCAACAATCTCCAGGGTCCAGTTTTTGGATTCTGTATACCTTGAGTACATCCTGAAAAGATCACCGGAAAAAATACCTGCCTCTTCTCCACCGGTTCCAGCCCGGATCTCAAGAAGAACATTTTTATCGTCCCTGGAATCTTTAGGCATCAAAAGGATATTGAGTTGTGATTTTACTGCTTCAATTTTTGATTCAAGATCTGGAATCTCTTCTTTGGCCATGGCCCGTATTTCAAGATCATTATCCTTTAAAAGGTCCTTCGCCTCTTTGAGTTCCTCCAAAAGTCCTTCATAATCCCTGAACATTGGAACAATTTTATTGAGTTCTCCATGTTCTATCAGATAGTCTTGATACTTTTTTTGATCGCTGATAACAGCCGGATCACTCAAGAGTTGCTCAAGCTTGATAAATCTTTCTTCAATACCTTTTAATTTTTTTATCATAATTCAAAACTCAAAAGGGGTTCTTTTATTAAGACCCCTTTTTGATTACAAATACTAAAAAGTGTTAAATAAGTTTTGTTGCGTCAAACCCTGCATATTTCTTTTTGAAACGATCAATTCTTCCGGCAGTGTCAACAAGTTTTTGTTTTCCAGTGAAGAAAGGATGACACTGGGAACAAATTTCCACTTTAATATTCTCTTTTGTTGAGCCAACTTCAAATGTCGCACCACAAGCACAGGAAGCGGTAGATCTTGTGTATTTTGGATGTATCTTTGTTTTCATCTGTCTTAAAACTCCTTACCATGCCATATTATTGGCAATTATTTAATTCTTAACTTATGAATTCATCAACTCAAGAAACTCTTTATTATCCTTTGTTCCTTCCATTTTTTCAAGTAAAAATTGCATACTGTCAACAGAATTTAAACTTGACAATAATTTTCTTAAGATCCACACACGGTTCAAAACAATTGGATCAAGCAGCAATTCCTCTTTCCTCGTACCTGATTTGTTCATATCAATGGCAGGAAAGACTCTTTTGTCAGCAAGTTTTCTATCCAGAACAAGCTCCATATTACCGGTGCCTTTAAATTCTTCGAAGATAACTTCATCCATACGACTTCCGGTATCAACCAGTGCAGTTGCGATAATGGTCAGACTGCCGCCATCTTCAATATTTCTTGCTGCACCGAAAAATCTTTTGGGTCTGTCAAGGGCATTTGAATCCACACCGCCGGACAAAATTTTTCCCGATGGCGGCATGACTGAATTATATGCCCTTGCAAGCCTTGTGATACTATCAAGCAAAATCACAACATCCTGGCCCTGCTCAACAATTCTTTTGGCCTTTTCAATAACCATCTCAGCTACCTGAACATGACGTTCTGATGGTTCATCAAAAGTTGAGCTGACAACTTCGGCACCAACGTTTCGTGCCATATCAGTTACTTCTTCAGGGCGCTCATCAATCAGGACAATCATCAGGATGGCCTCCGGGTGGGCTTTAACTATGCTGTTAGCGATATTCTGCAACAGCATGGTTTTGCCAGCTTTGGGCGGAGACACAATCAAACCGCGCTGACCAAAACCTATGGGCGACATCAAATCTATCACACGCATGGAATAATTATCTGATTCAGCTTCAAGATTCATTTTCTTTTCAGGATAAAGAGGCAGTAAATTATCAAAAAGAATGGTTTCTGCAGCAAGCTCCGGATTTTTAAAATTAACGGCTTCCACTTTTAATAATGCAAAATACCGCTCAGAATCTTTGGGTTGTCGAACCTGACCGGAAATTGTATCACCGGTTCTTAAATTAAACCTTCGAATTTGAGAAGGAGAGACATAGATATCATCAGGGCCGGGAAGATAATTATATCCGGGAGCCCTTAAAAATCCAAAACCGTCCGGGAGAATTTCAAGCGTGCCTTCACCATAAACCTGCCCACTCTCTTCAATGTTTGCCTGGAGCAAGGCAAAAATTAATTCTTGTTTTTTAAGACCGCTGATCCCTTTAATTTTGTATTTCTTAGCAAGCTTGGTCAACTCACTAATCTTCATCTCATTTAGTTTTACAAGGTTCATTCCTTCTCCCAAATTTTTGTTTATTATTTTTGCAGGCTAAAGTTTGTTGTTGAAATATACCTTTTTGAAGTCTGAAAGCCGACAATGACGTGAAAAAACAGTCGGCTGTTTTTAAATTGGTTGTTTAACGTTTGATTAATAAGGCAAAAATATCATGTTGTCAAGAATTCTTTTCGGATTTTGCTAAAGAGATTGTCAACAGATTCAAAGAGTTCAGACCTTTTCCCCCTGTTGAGAATAACATGATCCGCCCTTGCTTTTTTATTTTCCTGGGACATTTGAAGGTCAAGTATCTTTTGGGCATCTTCTCTTGTAATATTGTCCCGGTCAGAAATTCTTTTGATAAGATCCATATCCTTTGCCATGACAGCAATAGTGATATCAAATTGTTTCTCCATGCCTAATTCAAACAATAAGGGCACTTCGACAACCACAGCTTTTTTGTCCTCACTTTCTGCCTCTTCCATCTGAACAACCATTTCTTTGATGATTTGAGGATGTAAAATATTTTCCAGTTTTTGTCGAAGCAATGAATCATTCACTATAATATTTCGAAGCCCTGCTCTGTCCAGAGTTCCCTTTTTTAAGACCACCTTTTTACCAAATAATTCAACTATTTTTTTAAAGGCCTCCTCTCCAGGTTTTACAATCTGTCTTGCAATTATGTCACAATCCAGAGTGGGCAAACCTATCTGCCTGAATCTCTGACATACAAGACTCTTTCCTGACCCTGCCGATCCTGTGACTGCAATCCTTAAAATTTTCATATCATTGAAAACATTGATGTTCTGTGTATTGTTTTAACCTGAGTGCATAGATATTGACTTATAATACAAGTTTATGATAATTTTCAAGCCCGTTTTTAATAATAATTGAAAGGATACAAGATTGTGGAAAGAACATTATCAATAATCAAACCCGACGGGGTTGCAAAAAACGTAATTGGTGAAGTGATCAAACGGTTTGAAACCGATGGTATTCAAATTGCCGCCATGAAAATGATTCAGCTTACAAAAACACAGGCCAGAGGATTTTATGCCGTTCATAAGGAACGCCCGTTTTTTGACAGCCTGACGGATTTCATGACTTCAGGACCTATTGTTGTCATGGTTCTTGAAGGAGAAAATGTAATTGCAAGAAACAGAAAACTCATGGGTGCTACCAATTTTGAAGAAGCAGAAGTTGGTACCATCAGAAAAGATTATGCAACAAATATAGAAAAAAATGTTGTTCATGGTTCTGACGCACCTGAAACAGCCGCCTTTGAAATTGGATATTTTTTCAATGATCTTGAAATCCAGAAGAGATAATCCACACCATTAATAAGACCAAAGCCGCCGTCTGTATTGATTTCAGACTGCGGCTCTATAACCGTCAATATCAATACTTGTATGCTCAAACCCTATTTTCTGAAATTTCTTTGATATCTTTTGTCTGATATCATTATTCAATATCCTGTCTACCAGCCCGGGTTCAACTTCAATCCTGGCTGTTTTCCCATGGCATCTCACCCGTACCTGAATAAATCCCAAATCCTGTAGAAAAGATTCTGCTCTATCAACCATAATGATATTTTTAATTGTTATCTTTTCATGATATGGAATTCTTGTCGCCAGACAGGATTGGGAAGGCTTGTCCCATGTTTCAAGCCCCAATTGCCTTGAAAACATCCTGATATCAGCTTTTGTATATTTTGCATCTACAAGAGGAGAATAAAAACCAAGCTCTTTTGCAGCCTTTAATCCAGGCCGAAAATCTTTTAAATCATCCAGGTTTGCTCCATGAACCAAAAATTTAATACCCAGGTTTTCAGCTGCCTGTTTTATCAATGAAAACATTTGTTTTTTACAATAGTAGCAACGCTCCAAAGTATTGCTGACCACATCTGTATTTTTAAGAATATCCACATCAAGACAGAGATATTGAACCCCAATTGAACGGGCGATCTTCTTTGCAGACTCAATTTCCCTTTTTGGCACGAACTGTGAAGAAACAGTAATAGCAAGCAAATTTTGCGGATTTATTTTTTTTGCCACTGCCAGAAGGAAGGCACTGTCAACACCGCCTGAAAAAGCCACTGCAAAAGAAGACAGCTTGATTAATCTTTTTTCAAGATCCTTAAGTTTTTTGTTGTGCTTCATTTCCAGGCATGACTTTCCTTTTAATCAATACTATAACAGCCATCTTTCCCTCCC
>JAHOYS010000140.1 GCA_019038815.1 Desulfobacterales bacterium
CAAATGATTCCCCATCATATACTGAATCACGCGATAATCCGTTTAATAATAAACGTATTGTGCTGACCGGTACACTACAGAACATGCCTCGCAGTAAAGCAAAAAAACATCTTGAAAATCTTGGTGCCAGTGTTACGTCAGGTATCAGTTCGAAAACGGACTTTCTCATTGCAGGAGAAAAGGCAGGAAGCAAGCTTGCAAAAGCTCAAACCCTCGGGGTGGACATACTGGATGAAGATCAGTTTGCAGCCCTGCTTAAAGAATATATTTAATCTATAAATGCAGGGGCAGTCTCTTGTTATCAATCTCAATTGTTGTTTTCGTATAAGTCAGCTTATTAATAATTTTTCCATCTTTAAAGTGAATCACATCCACGCCTTTCCTGATTTCAGGTTTGTCTTCAAAACCAGGTTCGGTTGAAGGCCATTCAAGAACCCATCTATAGAGAACCTTTTGGTGCATTTCATCAATAAATGTTTCTTCTTCCATGAACCTGAAGTCACCATGATTGTCAAACCATGGTTCCCAGGCTTTTCTAAGTGCTTTTATGCCCTTGATATAAGCACCGGTCCAGTTTTCAAAAAAGATATCCTCGTGGAAAAGTGTCATTACCTTATCAAGGTCATGCTTTTCCCAGGCAAGATTCCATTCCTTTAATAAGGTTTTTATTTCTTTTTGTGAAAGTTTCATTATTCCCCCCATAACTTTGGTTAAGTGTATGGCCGTAAGATCTTAACGGACGGATTGAGTTCCCGGGTTGTTCCAGGATCATCATCACAGTGTTATTATAATACGATTAATCAAATAATGCATTAATGAAATGTTTTGAGTCAAAATCCTGGAGATCTTCAATTTTTTCTCCCACACCAATATATTTTATCGGCAGCTTCATGGTGCTTGCAATGGCTGCAACAATGCCGCCTTTGGCAGTTCCGTCAAGTTTTGTTAAAGCAATCTGGGTAAGTCCAACAGCTTCATTAAACAGGTTTGCCTGGGAAATCGCATTTTGCCCGGTTGTCGCATCTAAAACCATTAATACTTCATGGGGAGCGCCAGGCAGTTTTTTATTAATGGAGCGCTTTATTTTTTTCAGCTCTTCCATTAGATTTTTTTGTGTATGAAGCCTGCCGGCCGTATCAATCAATACGATGTCAATATCCCTGGCACAAGATGCTTCAACAGAATCATAGGCAACGGCTGCCGGATCTGCTCCTTCTTTATGTTTGACAATAGAGGCGCCGGATCGGTTTGCCCAGATTTCGACTTGTTCAATGGCTGCAGCCCTGAATGTATCTGCTGCTGCAATGAGTACTTTTTCCCCCTGGGATGTGAACTTCATGGCAAGCTTTCCCAATGTGGTGGTTTTGCCGGTTCCATTGACGCCGACCACCATTATAACATGGGGTTTTGTAATCGCTTTTTCTTTTGTGATATCACTATTTTTTGGGAAAAGTCCGATCAGTTCTTCTTTTAACACCTGTTTGAGTTCATCTGCAGTGGAAAGTTTTTTAGCTTTTTTCTTTATTCTTTCCATCATTTCCATGGTTACATTAATTCCAAGATCTGATGTAACCAGCAATTCTTCCAACTCTTCAAAAAGCGCTTCATCAATCGCTTTGCTGGAAACAAAAAGGTCATTAATATCAGTGGTTAATACCTGCCTTGTCTTTGACAGTCCATTTTTCAGTCTTGAAAAGATTCCGGTTTCCTGTTCTTTTTTTTCAGGACCCTTTTTTTTAAATATATTAAATCCCAATTTTACCTGCTCCTTGAATTCTATTGTTTTGTATGATCTTTTACAATTTTCTTGAATCAGAATCAAGGATTGTGAGTGAAAACTTGAATGAAATATTGACTCAAACTGTAATGTATCATAGATATCTCTATTAATTTTAACTGCTGAGAATATTTATGATACAAAGAATTAAAAAACAATGGTTTTTATTCAGCCTTGTTTTCATTTTTGCAGTGGTCCTCTTAGACCGGTCAAACAGCCTGGCAAAAATCGGGATCATTCTAAAAAATAACCATGGCCCGGAAATAATGACATTTTTGATCTTTATTGTTTCAGGACTTTTGATAGAAAGTGATCAGATAAGAGCTGGAATTAAAGATATTAAATCAACGCTTTTAGCATTATCGGTCATTATTGTTTTTGCACCAATCGCAGCCGGCCTGCTTTGTCTTCTCCCCCTTGAAACCGGGGTGGTAATCGGGCTTTTTATCGTGGCCGTAATGCCCACAACGCTGTCTTCCGGGATTGTGATGACAGGAACTGCAGGTGGAAATATGGCCCATGCACTTTTTGTGACGATTTTATCAAATTTTATTGGTATTTTTTCCATTCCTGTAATTCTTTCGATCCTTTTGTCGTTGCAGAACATGGAAAAAGAACTGGGGATCGATCAGGGTGCCATCATAACCAAATTGTTCCTGCTTGTTCTTTTCCCCCTGATGATCGGGATAGTGCTGAAATCTAAGGTTTTTAAAGAAGATTATTTAGGAAAATTTAAGTTGCAGATCATTAATCAGTGGATGATTATCGGCATTGTTTTTATTGCCCTTGCAGGGGCAAAGCAGGTGCTTTTGGGAGAAGGCGCGGCTTTTTTTTATTTAGTGCTTCTTGTGAGTGCTTTCCACTTGATGCTTTTGGGATTTTCTTTTTTATTGGTAAAACTTTTTAGAGTAAAAAAAGGTCACCGGGAAAGTATTATTTTTATGGGCTCACAAAAGACCCTGGCCTTATCAGTTATGATCCAGGTGACCTATTTTGATGAGTTTGGAATTGCTTTACTTGTCTGTGTCATTCATCATATTGTTCATTTAATGATTGATGGATATTTGAGTACAAAAATGCATACTGGCCTTTCAGGTGGAAATCAATAATGAGGCTTTACTTTCTATCCATCTGTGGTTAAAAATAGAATATGGCCATGCAAGTTTTAGCCGATTGGTTTAATTGGATAACAGGAGCGGATATGGAGAATCAGAGTTGTAAATCACTTGAATTTTTATTAAATCATCCCAAAACAGGATATGTGACCTCGGATGTAAATGCTGAAACCATTGAAAGGCGATCATTTTCTCCAAAGAGAATTAAGATTTTTTCATCAAGGTATACAAGCTTAGAAGATTGCCCTGAACATAAATTCGGCAATAATAAGGAGGCGGAAAAAGTGCTTCCTGATATTATTAATAATAATGTTCAAAAGATCATCCCCGGGGACGCAAAGACTGAAAGTGCCAAACAGGCATTTATGGTACGTCGGAATGTCGGTGTGTTTTTTTCAGGTGGCCCTGCACCCGGAGGGCATAATGTGATAGCAGGTCTTTATGACGAAGTGAAAAAGTATAATTCAGAGTCTAAAGTGTTTGGATTTCTTTTAGGCTCTGACGGTTTGCTTGAATCAAAATATATTGAAATTACCAAGAGCCTTGTGGATGCGCATAGGAATATGGGCGGGTTTTCCATGATCAAGACCGGGAGAACTAAAATCGATTCCAAATATAAAATGGAATTATCATTAAAAACTTGCATGGAGCTTGAACTGGACGCTTTGGTGGTGATTGGAGGGGACGATTCAAATACAAACGCTGCATTTCTTGCCCAGCAGTTTAAAAGTGCAGGTATTAAGGTTATTGGTATCCCAAAAACTATTGATGGCGATATACAGGTAAAAACCGATGACAAAGAGACACTTTGCGCCATATCATTTGGGTTTCATACGGCTGCAAGGGCATTTTCGCAAAATATCAGCAATCTGACCACCGATGCCGGCTCAGACATTAAATACTGGCATGTTTGTAAAGTAATGGGAAGAGTCGCAAGTCACCTGACACTGGAATGTGCTTTTCAGACCCATGCCAACCTTTCTTTTGTTGGTGAAGAACTGGCCGATTATACAGATCAGCAGAGAATAGAAAAAGCCAAAAAAAAAGGGATAGTTGACTATACTGCATATGGTATGACATTGCGCCATTTATCAAGGTTAATTTGTGATACTATTGTTCGAAGAGCTGCAAACGGGAAAAATTTCGGGGTAATGATCATTCCTGAGGGTATACTTGAGTTTATAAATGAAATTCAAGTGTTTATTATTAAATTGAATACTATTATTGCTGACTATAACAATATTCACGATATTGATTTTCACACCTCGTTTTTGGCTTTAGATGCCAAGCTTGAATATTTAAGAAGACTGGCTCGCGGCATGGGAGATACAGACAAATTTTCTATCTGGAATTTAAGGGATGATGATTTATTTGACCAGCTGCCGTCATTTTTTCAAGATGGCCTGTTGATGGAAAGAGATACCCATGGAAATTTTCAATTCTCCCAGGTAAAAACTGAAGAAATTATCATGGATATGGTCAAAGAATATCTAAGCATTTTAAAGGATCAGGGAAAATACAAAATTGGTATTGAAAGATCCTATTACGAGTCAATTATGAAAAATGCAAATATTATTCCAGATAAATTTGCAAAGGTCATATTTCAAAATCCTGATGCTAAATATCTTTTAATCAAAGAATCCATTATTTCCCTGAAAACATTGAAACAGACATTAATCAATAGCGAGGCGATCAGCCCGGAGGATAATGTGCCTGAGCCTGTTATCCGGATATTTAAAAAATCTGATCCCAAATTTAAAACACAGACTCATTTTTACGGGTATGATGGCCGGGGGTCTGACCCAACGTATTTTGACTGTAATTATACGTACAATCTTGGCATTACAGCATTCCATCTGATTGCAAATGGTGCAACAGGACAAATGGCAGCCATCAGGAATCTTGAGAAAAAATTTGACAAGTGGGAACCCATTGGTATTCCCATTGCAAAACTGATGCACCTTGAAGAAAGAAACGGAAAGCTTACGCTTGTGATTGAAAAAAGTCTGATTGATTTAAATTCAAATGCCTTCAGGGTTTTTAAAGCCTTAAGGGATGAATGGATGGCTGTGGAATCGAATCAGGATCGGTACAGACGTCCAGGACCGGTAAGGTTCACAGGAAGTGCGGAAGAAGACAGACCCATTACATTAATGCTCAACTCCATTTGACAGGACGTGACAAAAGAGGATAGAGACTGGGCCTTTTTGAATCAAACAAATTAAATTAAATTTATTTGCTTCTTGCCGGCTGATAAGAACATAACGGTTCTTCGGCAAGATAATTGCCCGTTGCCTCATAGGCGCGGGCACGGCATCCGCCACAAACTCTTTTGTATTCACAAATTCCGCATTTGCCTTCAAGATTATTAAAATCTCTCATTTCATTAAAAACCTGGGAATTTTCCCAGACATCTTTGAAGGTCTGTTGGGTAATGTCACCACATTCGACATCAAGGAACCCGCATGTTTGAACCCTTCCCACATGGGAAATAAAACAAAATCCTGTTCCGGCAAGACACCCTCTTGTGACAGCATCCAGGCCATGGGTTTCAAATGACACTTTTTTGCCCTCTTCTTTAGAGCGTTGGCGCAAAATTCTGTAATAGTGGGGTGCACAGGTAGCCTTAAGCTGGAGGCTGGTTTTTTGACTTTGATCATAGAACCAGTTTAAGGTTTCTTCATATTCTTTTGAATTAATTTCGCTGTCCACAATATATTTTCCGCGTCCTGTGGGGACAAGAAGAAAAATATGATGGGCAACTGCCCCTAAATTTTCTGCAAGATTCAAAATTTTAGGTATTTGATCCAGATTGGTTTTTGTAATGGTGGTGTTGATTTGAAATTCAATACCCGCCTTTTTAGCAATTTCGATGCCTTGAATGGAATTTTCAAAGGCATTTTCAAGCCCTCTGAACGTATCATGGGTTTCAGGCGTTGAACCGTCAAGGCTGACACTGATCCTTTTTATGCCGGACTCTTTCATTTTTTTTGCATTATCTTTGGTAATCAATGTCCCGTTGGGTGCCATTACCATGCGAAGCCCTAATTTTGTTCCATATGCCGCAATATCAAAAATATCATCCCTTAAGAGCGGTTCTCCGCCTGTGAGGATAATAATAGGGTCACCCACTGCTTTTATTTGTTCCAATAACCTGAAGGATGCCTTTGTATCAAGCTCATTTTCATAGGGATGATCTTCTGCCACAGCTCTGCAGTGTTTGCAGGCAAGGTTGCATCGGCGGGTGGTTTCCCAGGCAACCAGGCGAAGGGTATTGGCTGCAGGCTTATGTCCATGTCCATGGGGATGATTCATTATTTATTCAACTCCCTTGCAGTGTCTATTGCGGAATATGTCAGGATTAAATCTGCTCCGGCCCGTTTTATGGATAAAAGGATTTCCATAATAAGATCTTTGGCATTGACCCAGCCCATTAGTTCTCCTGCTTTTATAATTGAATATTCACCACTGACATTGTAGGCAGCAATGGGAAGATCGATTTCTTCTTTGAGACGATAAATAATATCAAGATAGGATAAAGCAGGTTTTACCATGATAATATCCGCACCTTCCTCGATGTCCATTGTGGCTTCCCTTATGGCTTCAGTGGAATTGGCAGGGTCCATCTGATAGGTCTTTCTGTCACCAAACTGGGGCGCAGATTCTGCTGCCTGCCTGAACGGGCCATAGAATGCCGAACTGTATTTTACTGCATAGGACATGATGGGAATATGAGAAAACCCCTCTTCATCGAGGAGTTGTCTTATTTCACCTACTCTGCCGTCCATCATATCCGAGGGGGCTACCATATCTGCTCCGGCCCTGGCATGTGAAAGGGCGGTCTTTGCAAGAAGGTCAAGAGACGCATCATTATCAATAATGCCATTCTCCACAACTCCGCAGTGTCCGTGATCTGTATACCCGCAAAGACAGACATCGGTGATAACCGAAATATCAGGAACTTTTTCTTTAATTTCTTGAACAGCTTTTTGAACAATAGAGTCGGATGCATAGGCCCTTGTTGCCAAAGGATCTTTTTTGTCAGGGATACCAAATAAAATTATGGCAGGGACGCCTGCATCACTGGCTTGTTTAGCTTTTTCGACAATATGATCACAGGAAAGTTGAAAATGACCCGGCATGGATTCAATGGGTTTTTTTACAGAATTACCCTCTATGGCAAATAAAGGAAGAATTAAATCATCACAGGAAAGCTTTGTTTCTCGTATCATTCTTCTAAAATTTTTACTTGCCCTTAATCTTCGCCCGCGAAAATCCGGAAAAAGCATTATGAATCCTCCTTTTTGATTTCTTCATCGGTCAGGAAGCATGCAGGATCACTGTCCCAGGGATCATTGGCAACAGATTCCGCCCTGGCCCTGAAGTTTCCGCCGCAGATATCAAGCCACCTGCATGCAGCACATCGGCCTTTAACATGTTTTTTCTTTTCTTTGAGTTTCATTAAAAACTCATTGTCAATATTCGTCCAGATCCGGGAGAAAGGCATGTCCTTGATATTGCCAAGACTTTTTTCCCGCCAGAATTGATCCGGGTGGACTTCACCATCCCAGGAGATACATCCGATGCCGCGGCCTGAATTGTTGCCCTCATTCATTTCAAGAAGTTCAAGAACCTCAGCTGCTCTTTCGGGGTCTTCATCTAAAAGCCTTTGATAAACATAAGGGCCGTCAGCATGGTTATCCACAGTAAGAACCTCTTTTGGCATATTCCGGTCATGGAGATCTTTTGTCCTGTCCATGATAAGATCAAGAACTTTTCTGGTATCCTCGTGAGAGAGATCTTCCTTTGCAATTTCAGAGCCTCTGCCGGAATATACAAGGTGGTAAAAACAGGCTCTGGGAATATTTTTTTCTTCAAGAAGATCAAAGATGCCCGGAATATCTTCTACGTTCCTTTTATTGATGGTGAATCGTAAACCAACTTTTATACCGGCATTCTGGCAGTTTTCAATAGCTGCCATGGCTTTTTTAAAAGATCCTTTAACCCCTCGAAATTTATCATGGGTCTCTTCCAGTCCGTCAAGGCTGATGCCCACATAGGAAAGCCCGATTTCTTTTAATATTCTGGCTTTTTCTTTGGTGATCAGGGTTCCATTAGTAGAAATAACCGCTCTCATGCCTTTACTGACAGCATATTGTGCATACTCAACAAGCCTTGGATGCACAAGGGGTTCTCCTCCTGAAAATAAAAGAACCGGTACGCCAAATCGGGCCAGATCATCAATCATGGCAATGCTCTGTTCATGGTTAAGTTCATTGTCATAGGAAATGTCTTCTGATCTGGCATAGCAGTGAACACATTTAAGATTGCAGCGTCTGGTCATATTCCAGACGACCACAGGCTTTTTGTCTTTAGAAAACTGCAGAAGATGGGAGGGCAGCTGCCCTGAATGTCTCCCATATCTTAATGCATCGGATGGTTCTACGGTCGCACAATAAAGCTTTGAAATTCCAATCATGATATTTCTTTCCTGATAAGATCGTTAAGGTAGGTTTCATGGTCTATTAAAGCATTCTTAGACAGGAAAAACCTGTTTTTTCCTGTTTTTTCGCGAATCAGATTAAACCCGTCATAGTAGCTGTCATAAATTTGTGATAAAATTTCTTCATTGGTCGCATTATGGCGGGTAAATTGTTCAATCAGAAAATCAATGGCATCTTCTTCAAAAACAATGTTTAAATTATAGCTTTTCAATACTTCAACTTCAATTTCTTTGATTGAATCATGGATCTGTTTTATCTTTTTTACTGCATCTTCAACTTCCATGACGTTATTACAAAAATAAAGAGCCATCATATTGCATCGGATTTGTGAAAGGGTCAACCCATAGCGTATGGAGAAGGTTTTCCAATTATTTTTTATATAGTTTGAAATATATGCTTTATGGTCAAGTAAAGTTTTTTCATAAAGATCGTTCCATTTTAAAGAACTTTGTTTTGATAAAAAATTTTTAAGATGGCCTTTTGGATCTTCCAGAACTTTTTTTGTCACGGTGAATTTTAAAAAATCATGTGACGGAAGTTTTTCTTCAAAATCAAGCAATGCTTCTTCAATCACGCTGACAAGCCCTCGAGCTCCGGTGTTTTCTTTATGCGCCCTTTGAGCAAGAACTTTTAAAGCATCATCTGTAAAAATGATTTTTATACCATAGGCGTTAAAATCCAGTCGTTTACTTAATATAACCGGATTGTTGGGCATTTTCAAAATTGAGTAGAGATCTTCTTGAGCAAGCGTCTCAAGCACACATCGGACAGGAAGCCTTCCAATGAATTCAGATTCAAAGCCAAACTTCACCAAGTCTTCAGCTTTGGTCTGTTTTAACACCTCATCTTCTTTTTGGGATTTTACAAGCTTTGAGCCAAACCCTATATTCTGTTTTGACAATCTTTTTCTGATGACATTTGAAAGTTCTGAGAATGCACCACTTACGATAAAAAGGATATTGGCAGTATTGACACTGCGCTTGGATCTTTTTCCGGTTCTTTGATAGGATTCTAATTCCTGCATCATGGATACGGGATCATGGGGAACTTTCAAGTCAACATCGGTTTCTTCCATGGGTTTTAAAAGAGCCCTTTGAACGCCTGTCCGTGATACTTGGGCACCAATTACACTGGGACTTGCAGCAATTTTGTCAATTTCATCGATGTAGACAATACCGCACTGCGCAAGTTCAATATCATCATTGGCTTCTTTTACCAGATCCCGGATTAAATCTTCCACATCCCCGCCAACATAGCCGGTTTCGGAAAATTTTGTGGCATCAGCTTTTACAAAAGGAACCCCGATTTTTTTTGCGATCAGTTTGATTAAATAGGTCTTGCCAATTCCGGTAGGGCCAAACATTAGAATGTTGGATTTAATATTCCCGGTGATTCTTGACATCCCTTCGCCAGTGGTTTGAGAATGTCTGATCCGGTTAAAATGGGTACATATTTTTGTTGATAAAACTGATTTTGCTTTTGTCTGCCGCACCACATACTGATCAAGATAAGCAATAAGTTCCCGGGGTTTGATATTAAAATTGACAAGGCTTTTTTCCCCTTTTGAAAGAGGCTTGCCTGAAACTGGTTTCTGCCGGGGAAGAACAGAAGGGGTGATAATTTTAACATTGCCGCCAAATTTTTTATTTAAAAACTCACCCAGATCTTTTTCTATTTTTTTGGGATCTTGAGATTTCGTATTTCGTATTTTTTTCATAATAGTCTAAATATAAACAAGATTAGAAATAATGCAAGATTGATCAGGCTTCTTAAATCTTTTTTTTATAAAGCCTGCAGGATAAAATTATAAAGGCCAGGAACAATTATTGTCCGCGGCCTTTGATATTTTGTGGTGCCGAAGGGGAGATTTGAACTCCCACGGGTCACCCCACACGCCCCTCAAGCGTGCGTGTCTACCTATTCCACCACTTCGGCATCAGGTTTTTTGCCTATATCTTAATTTCTGGGTCTTATTCGGTTTTCTGCTCAACCGGTACAGTGTTTTCCTTCATCACTGATGTGTCTGACTGATGGCCTGACATGTAAGCTAAAGTAAGAGATGTTACCATAAAAATAATGGCAACACCTGTTGTGACCTTCGTCAGTATGGTTGCAGGACCTGTAGCACCAAAAAGTGTCTGACCTGCTCCGCCACCCAGAGAAATTCCCATCTCTGCGCCTTTTCCGCTTTGAAGCAATACAATCAGAATTAAAAGAACGCAAACTGTAACATGTAATCCGATTACTAAATTTGTCATATTGATTATTTATTATATTTTATAATGTTAATAAATTTATTCGCATCAAGGCTTGCTCCACCAACAAGAGCTCCGTCAACATCCTTAATACCCATTAAGTCTTTTGCATTCTCCGGATTGACTGAGCCACCATACAATATTCGTGTCTGGTTGGAAAAGTTCTTTGAAAACAACTTCTCAAGCAAAGAACGCAGATATTGATGAACCTGGTTTACCTGATCAACGCTGGCCGTTTTTCCTGTGCCGATCGCCCATACAGGTTCATACGCAAGCACTAAATGTGCAAGTTCATCAAGACCAAAGCCTTTTAACCCATCTGACACCTGTTTGTCAAGTATCAAAAATGTTTTCCCATCGGCTCTTTGGCTTTCGGTTTCTCCAATACATAGAACAGGTTTTAAGCCCGACTTTACCGCAGATTTAATTTTTTTACAGATTGAAGAATCAGTTTCACCAAAGTACAGTCTTCTTTCGGAATGACCAATGATAACATATTGTGCACCGGCGGCTTTAATCATATCTGCTGAGACTTCACCGGTGAACGCGCCCTGTTTTTCAAAATAGAGATTCTGGGCCCCGACTTTTACATTTGTGTCTTCAATTGAAGCTGCAACCAGGGGCAGAGAAAGAAATGTCGGTGCTATCATGACCTCAACACCCTGAACATCTGAACAAAGTTGTGCCAGATCCCTGGCTGTTTCAACTGCTTGCCGCCCGGTTTTGTACATTTTCCAGTTACCGGCAATTAAGGGGATTCTGCTCATTTTATGCCTCCTGATAAATTATATTAATGTCTGACCGAAACCTGAAACTTTTTTCGATCGACATTACAAGGATTTCCCGATCATGACTGCAAGATCAATCATTCTGCTGGAATAACCTGTTTCATTGTCATACCATGAATAGATTTTTACCATGTTGCCGTTAATGACATCCGTGCATCCTGCATCAACAATTGAGGAAAGAGGACTGGAGTTGAAATCGGTGGACACCAGAGGGATATCGCAAAATCCTAATATATCCTTAAGGTTTTCATTGGATGCTTTTTGCAAAGCTTTATTCACATCTTCTTTTACAAGGTCGTCTTTTTCAGTCACCACAACTAAATCAACCAGGGAAACATTGGGTGTCGGCACCCGCACGGATAAGCCGTTTAGTTTTCCTTCAAGCTCAGGAAGCACTAAAGATACTGCCTTTGCCGCACCGGTTGTCGTTGGAATCATTGAAAGGCCGGCAGCCCTGGCTCTTCTTAAATCTTTATGGGGAAAATCAAGGAGGCGCTGATCACCAGTGTAGGAATGAATTGTGGTCATCATTCCAGTTATAATTCCAAAATTATCAAGTAAAACCTTTGCAACAGGAGCAAGGCAGTTAGTTGTACAGGAAGCGTTTGAAATGATGTTGTGGGATACTGGATCATACATGTCATGGTTTACACCCATCACAATGGTAATGTCCGGATTGCCGGCAGGGGCGGAAATAAGAACTTTTTTTGCTCCCCCTTCAAAATGTTTGGATGCACCGTCACGGTCTCTGAAAAAACCCGTACATTCGCAGACAATATCCACATTTGCATCTTTCCATGGAATTTGTCCAGGATCTTTAAAAGCCATTCCCTTAACGGTTTTATTATCAACAATAATAGAATCTTTACTTGCAGATATTTTGTTTTTGAGTAGTCCATGAACAGAGTCATATTTGAGAAGATGGGCAATTGTTTTTGTATCTGCCAGATCATTTACAGCCGTCACTTCCACGTCTGGGTTTTTTAATGCTGCACGAAAGACCATCCTGCCGATTCTGCCAAGTCCATTAATACCTAATTTAATCGTCATTTCCGCATTCCTTTAATATGTTGGAGTAATAAAAGATTCATGTCCTTTTTGTTCCTTTTAAAATTCCGCTGGCAAGGGATATGCTTTTTTTCCCATGCTCGACAAGGGATGAGGTTAATGTTTCCATATTCATTTTCGACCTTGCAGTAACCGCTTTTAAAAGGATAGGAAGATTCACACCGGAAATTACTTCGATCTGTCCTTCCTTTAAGAAAGAGTAGCTTAAATTTGAAGGAGTCCCGCCAAACATATCCGTCAAGATAATAACACCATTGTCTGATTGGACTTTTGAGATTCCTTTTTTGATTTTTTTTCTTAAGCTGTCAGGATTTTCCTGGATATTAATCGAAACGGAATAAAGGTTGTCCTGGCTTTTTCCTAAAATGAATTCCACTGTTTCAATCAGTGTGCTTCCTAAATTTGCATGGGTGACTAATAGTATACCTGTCATGTTTGTTTGATATCCCGGTCAATATCCCTGTGGATCAGCCCGGGATTGAGACCTTTTTTATTAATATGTTCAAAAATTCTTCTTGCAATGGCCACACTTCTATGTCTGCCTCCGGTACATCCTATGGCAAACGTCAAATACGCCTTATTTTCTCTTTTGTATAAAGGGATTAAATAATCAAGAAGGTTCAAATATTTTTCAAGAAAAGTCTGGGTTTCCTTGTTTGATAATATAAATTGTTTAACAGCCTTAGATTCTCCATCCTGGTTTTTAAGTTCCGGTATAAAATACGGATTGGTTAAGAATCTCATATCCATAACAAGATCGGCTTCATTTGGAATTCCATATTTAAATCCAAACGAGACAATATTTATTTTTGTTAAGCTGATGGATTTGTCTCCCTTGCGAATCAGGTCAAGAATCCGGGATTTAAGCTGATGGACATTGAAGTCTGTTGTATTAATAATGTGATGTGCGGTTTGTTTTACAGGCCCCATCAATTTTTTTTCCAGTTTAATGCTGTCCAGAAGACTTTTTTCGTTTGTAACAGGATGATTGCGGCGGGTCTGGCTGAACCTTTTCAGCAGGGTATCAACAGTCGCTTCAAGAAATATGATTTGAACAGACATACCTGAATCCTGAATTGAGCGAAGACCTGATGCATAATTTGATATGAAGCTTTTACTTCTCATGTCCATCACAACCGCAAGTCCCTTAACTTCCGAGTTGTCTTTCAACGGCAGATTCAGAAATCTTGGCAAAAGTTCAATGGGCATATTATCGACACAGTAAAACAAAGCATCTTCAAATGCTTGAACAGCCGTTGTTTTTCCGGATCCGGAAAGACCGGTTATAATATAAACCTTTTGCATTTTATTTATGTGTGGCCTTCAGGTTAAAAGTCTTCATCCTGTTCTATTATGATATCATAAATATCATCAACAGACTGGGCAGCCATCAATTTTTTTTTGAATTGATCCATTTTCAAAAGCTTGGAGATTTGGGCTAAAACCTTAAGGTGTCCACCAGTAGAGTTCTCTGAGGTCAGTAACAGGAAAAAAATGTGAACCGGTTTATTGTCAAGGGATTCATATTCAACCCCTTCGCGGCTAAGCCCGAAGCCAACAATAATAGATCTCACCAGGTCAAGTTTGCCATGGGGGATAGCAATCCCGCCACCAATACCCGTACTGCCTAACTGTTCTCTTTCCATGAGAACTATGGCGATTTCTTTTGCAGATGCTTTTGTTGTCTTGGAAATCACAGTGGCAAGTTCATCAATCACCCCTTTTTTATCACTGGCTTTGAGGCTTGCAATAATAGAACCTTTATCAAGAAGCTGGCTGATTCTCATTTAATAAATTATCCTCTGGGCTGGATTAATCCCAGCTTACCATTATTGTGTTTATATAGAACATTGAGTTGCTGGGTCCGTGCATTATTGAAAACAAAAAATGATTGTTTGCTCGAATTTAATTCAACAACTGCATCTTCAATATCCATGGGTTTGTAGTCAATTGTTTCAATAATTATTTGATCCGTCATTGGATTTTCCGAAAATTCTTCCGGAAAATCCAATTGTATTGATTCATTTTTAATACTCTGCTTATTTCCAGACATATGCCGTTTAATTTTTTCTTTATTCTTTTTAATCTGGGATTTTACTTTATCCATCAGTGCATCAATGGATGAATACATGCTTTCAGAATTTTCTTTGGCACGAATTTTTAATTTGTCACATGTCAGTGTGATTTCGGCAATATGTCTTATTTTTTCAACTGACAGTACGACATATGCTTCAGCAGGGCTGTCCAAAATTTTATCAAATTTATTCAGTTTTTTTTGGACGTAAGATTTTAAGGAACTTGAGGGGTCAATCTTTTTAAAAGTAACTATTGTTTGCATAAAAACCTCCCTAAAGTTGTTTGCGTTTATTTGAAGGAAGTATATTAAGTACTTTCCTGTATTTGGCAACAGTTCTTCTGGCAATCTGAATATTTGAATTCTGAAGAATGCCGGCTAGTTTTTCATCGCTTAAAGGACTTTTATGATCTTCGTTCTCTATCATCAGTCTTATTTTTTCCTTTACGCTTGCAGAAGCCATGGATTCACCGCCGGTTCGTCCGATGGATGAGTTAAAAAAATATTTCAATTCAAAGAGCCCCTGGGGAGTGTAGGCATATTTATTAGTTGTTACACGACTGATCGTGGATTCATGCATCTCAATATCTTCTGCAATATCTTTTAGAATTAATGGCCTTAAATATGCAATTCCTTTTTCAAAAAATTTCTTCTGGAATTTAAGAATACTTTCCATGACAAGGTATATTGTTTTCTGGCGCTGGTGAATACTTTTTATGAGCCAGGATGCAGACTGCATTTTTTCATTAAGGTAATTTTTTGTATCCTTTGATATTTTGCGGCCATTGGCAATAGCATCCTTATAAAACCGGTTGATTTTCAATTTGGGAAGCCCATCATCATTCATGACAATTTTAAAATCATCATCATGTTTGTAAACATATATATCAGGTGTAATATAGGCAGGTTCATCCGTTGAAAATTTTCGGCCGGGTTTGGGCTCAAGATATTGGATGATTTTAACTGCTACTCTGACATCATCTACAGATATTTTTAATGCTTTTGCAATTTTTTTGCTGTTTCTGTTTTCAAGGTTTTTTAAATGATTTTTTATAATTTCATTGATAATGGGATTGTCAATACCGAGTTGCTGAACCTGAATAAGCAAAGCCTCACAAAGATCTCTGGCACAAACACCAGGCGGGTCAAACGTCTGAAGAATTGAAAGGACATCTTCAACAAATTCCATGTCTGCACTGCAAGCCAGTGCAATTTCTTCAACATTGCTGCAAAGGTAACCGTCCCTGTTGAGGTTGCCGATAATCATTATACCGATTTTTTTTTCTTTTTCATTGAGTCCATAGAACCTCAACTGCCATTGAAGATGGTCTTTCAGTGTCTTTTTTTCCGAAACAAACGCTTCAAAATTAGGTGCTTCGCTATTTTCTGATTCCGTATATACTCTTCCTGTGGAATTATATTCATTAATATAATTTTCCCAGTCTGTATCAGGTCTTGCTTTTTCTTCAATAGTGACTTCTTTTACAGGGGTTTCTTTTTCAGGAGAAGCAGGTTCATTTTCCTGTGCTGTAATTTTATTGTCAGATGCTTCTTGGTTTCCTGCTTCTTCCAGTGCAGGGTTTTGTTCCATCTCCTCTTGAATCATTTCAGCAAGTTCAATGCGAGATAGCTGGAGCAACTTGATTGCCTGCTGAAGCTGAGGCGTCATGACAAGCTGCTGAGTTAATATCAGGCTTTGTTGTAATCCAAGTTCCATGTTAAAGTTTGAAATTTTCTCCCAAATAGATTTTTTTAGCTATTTCACTTGAAATGATTTTATCAGGGTTTCCTGATTCAATAACCTTCCCCTGGTTCATAATAAAAGCATTATCACAAACTCCAAGTGTTTCTCTTACATTATGATCTGATATTAAAACGCCGATTCCCTTTTGAGTCAACTGATAAATTATTTGCTGGATATCAATAACGGCCAAAGGGTCAATACCTGCAAAGGGTTCATCCAGAAGAATAAATAAAGGATCGGTCGCAAGTACTCTTGAGATTTCAAGACGTCGTCTCTCTCCCCCGGAAAGGGAATTTGCTTTCTGATCGGCAAGATCCCTGATGCCAAGTTCTTTCATCAGACCCATGGCTTTTTGTTCGATATTAAAATTATTTTTACGTGTGACCTTCAGGTTATTTGTGGCCTTCAGGTCAGGCAAAACTTCAAGTATGGCGGTGATATTCTGTTTTACTGTCAGTTTTTTGAAAATGCTTGCTTCCTGGGGAAGATAGCCAATACCTTTCCGGGCCCTGATGTACATCGGAGTTTGAGTGATATTTTCTTTGTCTATCAGAACTGTGCCGCCATCAGGTTTGGTCAAGCCTACCGCCATATAAAAAGTTGTTGTTTTGCCGGCTCCGTTTGGTCCTAAAAGGCCTGTTACTTCGCCTTGTCTCACTGTAAGGCTGACAGTGTCCACAACTTTTTTGCCGGCATATATTTTTATAAGATTTTTTAGTACAAGTTGTGTCATTATTGTTTATCAGTGATATTATCTTCAGGATTAAAAAACGCTTCAACTCTTTTTGTGCCGTCACTTTCCACTATTACCTTATCCTGCTGTCTGAAAAGAGTAATTTTTTTGCCGGTTACAAAACTTGAACCCGTTATCAATTTTGGGGACTTGCCTGTAAGAATCAGTATTTCATCTTTTGTTGTATAGACCGCTTTGTCGGCAAATGCTTTTCGTTCTCCAGCTGTATATCTTACATTTCCGGTTGAAACAATTTTTTTTACATTGCTTTGAGCAGAGCCATCTTTATCTTTATTATTACCAGCAAAATAAATTTTGATGGAATCTGCAAACACAATCGAATCAACTCTTGTGGCTTTGACATTTCCGATAAATTCGACCATTGACGCATCTTCTTGTGCAATCATTTTGTCGGATATAACGTGAAGGGGTTCTTTGTCAGCCTCAGGCAGGGTTTGAGAATAGACAGTATTTGTTTTTAACAGAAGTATAAAACAAATAAAAACAAGAGAAAACAAAAACCCGGGTGTTGATTTACATAATATTAAAGTCTTCACTGAAAGTTCCCCTGACATGCCCCTTTAAAGTTGTATAATTGTCATTCAAATTTATTGTCATTGAATCTGCTTCAATGACAGAATTTTGCTTTTCAAGCTTCACGTGAGTGTCGGAATATATTATATGTGCTTTTTTGTTATAATGCAACTTATCGGTTCGCAGAACTAAAGTTTCATATGTTACAATAACATTGTCTGAAAATATCATGTCATGGGTTTTTGTATGGAGAATACCTTTTTCAGACGTTAAGCGAACTTTTTTATTGTCTTTTGTAAAAAAAATGATTGAGACACCAATGAGTACAGCCTTGTTTTCATCTTTTAAGAGAGTAGCGGAATCGGCTTCCAGCTCCCATTCTTTTACCCCGTTTTTTTTTGAAATCTGTTTTAAAACGTTCAACTTCAAAGCGGCTTTAGTATCTATTTTAATATTATCAATTTGCACAGGTTTGGAGAGCAGCTTGTTAAAATAAAAAAAGCCGCTGATGATGATAATCATCAATATCAGCGATCCGATCAAAGGGTAGGTCAGTTTTTGTTTTAAAGAGTGTGTCATGACAAATATTTATCAAGGATAGCGTCCCATAGTCCTTTTGCTTTCAGAATGCTTTCACATATTTCTCTGACCGCTCCATGGCCTCCAGGTTGACGAGTAGTAATGTCACAGTAGTTTTTAATATCTTCAGAAGCGTTAGAAACACAAAAAGAAACCCCGACTTTTTTTATTGCGGGCAAATCCATCAGATCATCTCCGGCAAACGCCATTTTTTTTGCCGCTATTCCTGTCCGGGAGATAATTTTGTCAAGGGCTTTTGATTTATCCTTGATACCGTCAAACAGCAAGGTTATACCAAGATTTTCGCATCTGTATTCCAAGGCCTTTGATTTGCGGCCTGTGATAATACCAACTCCTACCCCGGAATCCATTAAAAGCCTTAATCCCAGGCCGTCTTTTGAGTCAAAACTTTTTATCTGTTCTCCTGAGTCTGAATAGGTGATGCTTCCGTCAGTTAATACACCATCCACATCCAGCAGTAAGAGTTCAATATTTGCAAGGTCGGGTTTCATATGATTTATCCAACCGCTTTTTTAATGGCAAGAAGGGTGGATAAAAGCTCTTCCATATCGTTTAAGGCAAGAGAATTGGGCCCGTCACACAGGGCTTTTTCAGGTTCCGGATGGGTTTCAATAAACAATCCGTCAGCTCCTGCGGCAATGGCCGCTTTTGATAAAGCAGGGACAAATTGTCTTTCTCCGGCCGAAGAATCCGTGGCCCCTCCCGGGAGCTGAACACTGTGTGTTGCATCAAAGACGACGGGCACACCCAGGTTTTTAATGATGGGTATGGATCGAAAGTCCACTACAAGATTATTATATCCGAATGATGACCCTCTTTCGGTAATACATATATTTGTATTACCGGATTCTTTTGTTTTGTTAAGAATATTATTGCATTCCAGGGGGGATAAAAACTGGCCTTTTTTGATATTAACAGGCTTTCCTGTCTCGCATGTCGCCATAATCAAATCAGTTTGTCTGCAAAGAAATGCCGGTATCTGGATAATATCCAGAATTTCTGCCGCCTTTTTAGCCTGGTCAGGTGAGTGGATATCTGAAATAACCGGAATATTCAAATCCTTTTTAATAGAGTTAAGAACATCGAGTCCTTTATCAAATCCTGGTCCCCTGAAAGATTGAATTGATGTCCGGTTTGCTTTATCAAAGGATGCTTTGAAAATAAAGGGTATATCAAGCAGGGCAGTAATCTTTTTCAAGTGATTTGCAATAAGAAAAGTTGTTTCATGATTTTCAATAACACAGGGGCCTGCAATAAGGAAAAAAACGGGTTCGGGTTTATCTGTTAAATTAAAGAAAAAATTATTCATAAATGAATCCTAAATAGAAGTTTTGTAGGGTAAATTATAGTTTGAGGCCCCAAAAGTCAAGAATACAAAATTGCTTGATAAGTTCGATCATAGCTGCTATTTTACTGTAATTTTGCTTAAATATCTACTAACCACTTGAAAAAATAGGTATTATTGATGAAAAGAGTTGTTTCCTTGATTTTGTTTCTCGTTGTTTTCGTTCCAATTGTCTGGGTGCTTGTTTATAAGTTTGAAGGCAAAAAACCTGTTGTTGATATTAAATTACCCTCGCTATATTTGAAAAAATCCTATGAGATGTCTCTTGATGTTACAGACTATAAAACAGGCCTTCGCAACATTATAGTATCCATCATACAGAAGGGCAAAGAAAAGGTTTTGCTCAAAAAACAATATGAACCCTCAGGGTTTTCAGGGTTGTTGTCAGGCTCCAGCACCATGAAAGATTCTTTTGTCATCCCTGTACAGTCCTGGAAATATGGAATGACGGATGGGGATGCCGTCATTCAGGTAATGGTGTCCGACTATTCATGGAGGGGCTGGAACAAGGGCAATGTTTTTTATACTGAAAAAAAAGTTATTATTGATTCAAAACCTCCAAGAATAAGCGTATTAACCAAACGCCACAATATCCAGCGAAGCGGTTCCGCCCTTGTTATTTACAAGCTGTTTGAGGAAAACATAAAAAGTGGTGTCAAAGTGGGTGATAATTTTTTTCCGGGCCATTCCGGTCTTTTTGAGAACAAAAATATTTATACTGCTTTTTTTGCATTAAACCACATGCAGGGTCCGGACAGTCAGATATCTGTTATTGCCGAAGATCTGGCAGGAAATATTACTAAGAGAGGATTTTATCACTATATAAGGGATAAAAATTTTAAAACAGATATTTTAAATATTTCTGACCGGTTTTTAGAGCTGAAGATGCCTGATTTTGATGTGGGAGCCAGGAATGGATCTTTTCAGGAATTTAAAAATCCGCTGCTTAAAAAATTTTTATATATTAACGGCGAGGTCAGAAAGAATAATGTTGAAACCATATTAAGCGTTCCTGAGATTACAGAAAATAAAAAATACTGGGATGGCCGGTTTTTAAGACTCAAAGGTGCTGCCAGAAGGGCCGGGTTTGCTGATCGGCGGATTTATAAATATAATGGCAAAGAGATTGACAGGGCGGTACACTTAGGGGTTGATCTTGCATCAACAGCCAATGCTCCTGTGGAAGCTGCCAATTCAGGCAGAGTGATTTTTGCACAATTTGTAGGTATATTCGGCAATACGATAATGATTGATCACGGGTTCGGGCTTTGCAGTCTTTATTCACATTTAAGTCAGATTTCAGTAACCAAAGGGGATATGGTTAAAAAAGGTGATGATATCGGCTTTACCGGGGTGACAGGTCTTGTCGTCGGTGACCATCTTCATTTTTCAATGATTGTTCATAATGTGTTCGTAAATCCGGTAGAATGGTGGGATGATTCATGGATTAAAAATAACATTACATCAAAAATAGATTTTGTGAAGCAGATGGAAAATTAGGGGAGACGGGATAGTACAGATTAATGACAATAAAGGTTTGTTATGAGTGGGTATAAAGTTAATAAAACGATTGAACAGATAAACAAAAAAATTGCTGCCGGCGACGCTGTAGTTGTTACTGCAGAAGAAATTATTGATATTGCAAAAAAAGAGGGTGTTGTTGAAGCGGCTAAAAAAATTGATGTAGTGACAACCGGAACATTTGCACCCATGTGTTCTTCCGGGGTTTTTATCAATATCGGTCAGTCCAAACCCCTGGTCAGGACAACGAAAACCTGGTTTAACAATGTAGAGGCGTATTCAGGTGTGGCAGCAGTGGATTGCTATCTGGGCGCAACCCAGACCTGTGAAGATGATCCGTTAAACAAACGCCATCCCGGTGAATTCAATTATGGCGGCGGGCATGTGATCCAGGACCTGGTTGCCGGAAAAAAGGTTCATATAAGAGCCCAAAGCTATGGTACGGACTGTTACCCCAATCGGGAAATAGAAAAAGTTGTCACATTAAAAGATTTACCCAATGCCATGTTGTGTAATCCTCGTAATGCCTACCAAAATTATAATTGTGCAATCAATAAATCCGATAAGATAAAATATACCTATATGGGAACATTAAAATCAGATATGGGAAATGCTAATTATTCAACATCAGGTGAACTAAGCCCTTTGTTGAATGATCCTTATTTGAAAACCATCGGTGTTGGAACCCGGATTTTTTTAGGGGGAGCGCAAGGATATGTAACATGGACCGGTACCCAGCACAAAAAAGATGTTGAAAGAGGATTGAACGGAGTACCGCTTACACCCGCAGGAACCCTTTCCGTAATTGGGGATTTAAAAGAAATGTCTCCTGAGTGGCTTGTGGGACAAAGTATTCGAGGGTATGGATGTTCACTGTCAATCGGCTTTGGCATTCCGATTCCGATTTTAAATGAAGAAATCCTTAAATTTACATCGGTTTCAGATGATCAGGTTTTCACCCAGGTCATTGATTATGGATATGATTATCCGGAAGGCATTTCAAAATCCTACGGGCAGGTCAGCTATGCAGAGCTGAAAAGCGGTTCGATCATGATCAAAGGTAAAAAAATTCCAACTGTACCTTTATCCAGTATGGTCAAGGCACGGAAAATAGCTGATATCCTGAAACAATCGATACAGAAGGCAAAATTCTTTTTAGGTCAACCTCAGCACCTGTTCTATTAGATTAAGCGATAAGGATATAAAAAATGGCAGGAAAGAAAGCCAAGAGCTCTTTGCGGGAAAATACAGAAGCGATCATTATAGCAATTATTATTGCCATGTTTATCAGAACATTTTTAGTTCAGGCATTTAAGATTCCATCCGGTTCCATGCTTGAAACGCTTCAAATCGGAGATCAGATTCTGGTTAATAAATTTATATATGGAGTAAAGATTCCTTTTACGGATGGTAAGACCCTCATTCCGGTAAAAGATCCTCAAAAGGGTGATATTGTTGTATTCAAGTATCCTGAAGATCCTTCCAAAGATTTTATTAAACGAGTGATTGCCAAAGAAGGAGATACTCTGGAAATTATTAACAAAAAGGTCTATGTAAATGATAACCCGGTTGAAGGCGAGAAGTATGCTGTTTATAAAACCGGAGAGATAATTCCCGGAAATTTCAGCCCAAGGGATAATTTAAAAAAAATTACTATTCCTGAAAACAAATTGTTTGTGATGGGTGACAACAGGGATAACAGCCATGACAGCAGGTTCTGGGGATTTGTTGATCTGAAGGCCGTCCGGGGTGAAGCATTTATGATTTACTGGTCATGGAATAAAAATAAGTTTGGAGTAAGATGGAATAGAATCGGTGATTTATTAATATAAGGTAGCTTAGCATGCGAATTCGGATTAAAGGGGCGCGCCTTCTCGACCCGGGAAATATTGATGACAATAAGGATATCATTATTAAAGATCATCTTATTGAAGCCATTATTGACCCGATTCTTGATCCGGAAGAAAATGAAACCAGGACCGATATTAAAATAATTGATGCCGGAGGAATGATTGTCGTTCCAGGGCTGATTGATATTCATGTCCATTTGAGGGAACCGGGACACGAATATAAGGAAACCATTGAAACAGGGCTGCTTGCTGCAGTCAGAGGCGGGTTTACAGCAGTCTGTTCCATGCCCAACACAAATCCTGTGAACGATAACAGCCAGGTGACAAAATTTATTATTAATCGTGCGAATGAACTTGGGCTTTCAAAAGTATATCCGGCAGGAGCAATAACACAAGGGTCAATGGGAAAAACGCTTGCTGAAATATATGATATGCAGCAGGCCGGGATTGTTGCTGTAACCGATGATGGGAAACCAGTTGAAAATTCAAACCTTATGCGGCAGGCGCTGGAATATTGCAAGGGACTTAATATCCCGGTTTTTGTTCATGCGGAAGATTTAAGTATAGTTGATGGCGGGTCCATGAATGAAGGTTCTTTCTCTGCATTCTGGGGGATAAAAGGAATCCCTAACGCAGCCGAGACAATAATGGTTGTAAGAGATATCGCACTTTCAGAACTCACTGGTGCGCATGTCCATTTTTGCCATATCAGTACAAAAGAATCGGTGGAAGCCATCCGGCAGGCAAAGAAAAGGGGCGTGAAAGTTACCTGTGAGACTGCACCGCATTATTTTACATTAACAGATGAGGACGTAAAAGACTATAATACCAATTTTAAAATGAACCCTCCGTTACGTTCTAAAGAAGACAGGCAGGCTGTTATTCAGGGGCTTGCTGACGGTACGATTGACTTGATTGCATCAGACCATGCCCCTCACAGTGTGACAGAAAAAGATGTGGAATTTGACAGGGCACCCTTTGGCATTGTCGGATTGGAAACCTCATTATCATTATCCTTAAAACTGGTCCACGATGGTTTTTTAACCATGGCAGAACTTGTAGAGAAAATGGCAAAACATCCGGCAGAAATCATTGGGATTAACAATGATATACGCCCTGGAAATACTGCAGATTTAACCATTATCGATCCTGATGTATCTTATGAAATTGATCCTGGAACATTTAAATCCAAAAGCCGAAATACACCTTTTTCAGGGATGAAGGTCAGGGGCGGTATATTTTCAACCATGGTAAACGGCAGGATTGTATATTTGAAATGATGAATAAAACATATAGTATTCTTGTGGTCGATGATGAAATAAGCATGCGCGAGCTTCTTGAAGTCTTGTTATCCAAAGAAGGATATAATGTGTCGGATGCCGGCAACGGCAAACAGGCACTGAAGATGATTCAAAAAAAAAGCTATGATCTTATCGTTACTGACATACGCCTGGGGGATATTACCGGGCTTGAAGTCTTAAAAGAAGCAAAAAAGAAAAATTCTGATACCGTTGTTGTCATGATATCTGCTTATTCTACAACAGAAATTGCTGTAGAGGCCATGAATGCGGGAGCCTATGATTTTGTCCCCAAACCCTTTGATAATATCGAACTAAAGCAGACCATTCAAAAAGCCCTTGAATTAAAGACCCTTGAGCAGGAAAAAGAGCGTACATCAACAGAGCTTAAGGATAATATGCATTTCAACAGGATCGTTGGGAAAAGCCCTGGAATGCAGGCTATTTATAAAAGGATTGAACAGGTCGCCTCGACAAAAACCAATGTTTTGATTACCGGAGAAAGCGGAACCGGCAAGGAGCTTATTGCAAGGGCTATCCATGAAAATTCCGATCGAAGGGATAAACCCTTTGTTGTTGTCAATTGCGGGGGTATCCCGGATACGTTAATAGAGAGTGAATTTTTCGGTCATGTTAAAGGCTCTTTTACAGGGGCTGTCAGTGACAAACAGGGGCTTTTTGAGGCAGCTGATCAAGGCACCATTTTCCTTGATGAAATTGGTGAACTGTCCCCCGTTTTGCAGGTCAAGCTGTTGCGGGCTGTACAGGAAACTTCTTTTAAACCCGTGGGAGGGACAAAAGAAATCAAAGTGGATGTCAGGATTGTCTCTGCCACCAACAAAAAACTTGAACAGGAAGTCATTGAAGGAAATTTCAGGGAAGATCTTTTTTTCAGGCTCAATGTTATTCCCCTTAAGGTTCCGCCGTTAAAGGACAGAAAAGGGGACGTGGCGCTTTTAGCCAGGCATTTTGCTGAAAAATTTTCCAAAGAAACGGGGAAAGATATTGTAAAGCTGTCTTCCTATGCCATTGATTTTTTAAATAAATACAGTTTTCCCGGCAATGTCAG
>JAHOYS010000149.1 GCA_019038815.1 Desulfobacterales bacterium
TCCACCCGCAGGGCCCGGGTTTTGATATTCATTTGATCTTCAACCCCTGCCATCCGGTTAATGAGGTAAGAGTGGGGGCCTGCCACATTGACCACTACAGGAGCCAAAATTTCAGTGCCGTCTTGCAGGGAAACTCCTGATACACGTCCGTTCTTTTGCAGAACAGCACTCACTGCGGCGTTGAATAGAAAGTCACTGCCAACATTCCGGGCAGCCATTTCCACATTATGAGTGGACAACTTGGGATCAGATATATATCCTGATTCAGGGGCAAAAACAGCGCCGTTAATGCTGTTACCCGTGGGTTTGCCAAAATCCGGATCATCCATGAGTTTCTGGGGATGGAAAGATCGTAAATCCGGTTGGGGCAGGTAGGATTTTATTTCTTCCGGGGTTAGTTCCAGATAGCCAACACCAAGCGTATCAAGGGATTTCATAACATTTTTAAGATTATTGTTTGCCTCGGATTTAAAAACCATGGCACCCGTGTTTTTATAATAGGCCATGCCGTCGGGATCGATAACATTTAAATACCGGTTCCAGTCCAGCCAGTAATAGTATCCTTCCCGGGCCAGTGCCACCCCTTCCGGAGAGGAATAGTAAAGTCGTATAATGGCGCAAGAGCCTGCCGTGGAACCAAATCCGGACCCACCCAGTTTGTCAATACTCAGCGTTTTTTTGCCTTTTAAAGCCAGCTCATAGGCAATGCTGTTTCCGATAATACCCGCACCAATGATAATGGCGTCATATTTTTTTTGGGTCATTTGTTTCTCTCCATTATCCTTTTTGTAATTTAGCAAGAATTTCTTTTTCACCTTCTCTTTTCAAACGATCTAATTCCGATATAATTTTATCACTTAAGGGTTTGGGTTTGTGAGTTTCAGCAATCATCCTGACTTCTTCTTTTACCCGGTCTTCCATTGACGGTTTACCTGCATCCTTCCAGGCATCAATGGTCTGGCGGTTCATCAATTTGGCGTTCCAGAGTTCTTTTTTAAAATTATCCATGGTATGCTGCTGCACCAGAAAATGTCCGCGAGGCCCTACATCTTCTATGATCTGTCTGGCAATGGTTTCCCGGGTTACTGAAACACCTTCGACAAACCGTTTGGTCATACCGACAACCTCGTTGCCCATTACCAGTTGCTCAAGGGAACAGGCCATGCCTGAAGCCATATACCCGACATCATGGATCAAATTCAGGCCGGAAAGCCCCTGGCTCAATATTGAAAAAGCGCTTTCAATGCCTGCCTGGGCATCCAGGCTTTTTGCATCTGTTGCGCCTGCCAAGCCCCAGGTGGGCAGGTTAAAGGATCGGGCGACTTCCGCCTGGGCAGCAAGTGCCAGGTTGTTCTCGGGAGCGCCAAGTGCCAGAAGTGCTGTTTTCATATCAAGGATACCGACATTACCGCTCATGGCTACAGGACACCCTGTTTTTCGAAGCTGAGCAATGGTAATATGAATAAGTGACTCTGCCGTGATCAGAGAAATAACGCCTGCCAACGTCACTGGGCCTGTTGCGCCTGCCTGGACAGTTGAGCCCGGCAGCTGCGGCATAAACCGGTCTGCTGCCACAAAAATACGTTCAACTACTTCATCAGGGAAAAAAAGCGGGGCAATGGCTTCAGGATAAGCAATAAGAAATGGTTTCTGGCTCAGGTTTTCCTGCCCTCCTGCGATCACGGCTGCCATCTCGTAAACATATTCACAGCCAAGAGCTGTATAGCCAATAAAAACAGATGGTTTTGTTGTATTGGAAACCATGGCGGGGAATTCATGAACTTCGGCAGCATCCCCGGGCACATCCTGGGCAGTTCCCATGGGCATGACAAAGTCAATGCCATCCAGATAATCCGCCACTTTTGCACCCAGTTCAATATCTTTGATACACGTCTGCCGGATGTCACCGGTAAATGCATCCCGTGTAAAGGGACTGGCAGTGGATGTGCCATAATGGCTTTTTTCACCTTCCACTTCCATTGCCCGTCTGCCGTTCCTGTCGTAAATGGTCCAGCCCTTGGGGGTTGTGACAAGACACTCTTCAACAATATGTCTTGGGATTTTGATATGGTCGTCTTTAACCCATGCACCGGCCTGTTTCATCATCTTATGAACTTCTTTGTGCAGGCATTTAAACCCGACTCTTTCAATAATATCAAAGGCCGCCTGTTTTATTTCCCAGATCTGATCTTCAGTTAAGATCTTCATGCCAACGGATCTGCTTTGAATGTTTGAAGACTGAATCATTTTTTCCCCTCCAATTTGGTAAAATTTATTTTCTATGCCGGTTCAGGAGGGATTCCTTTCTCATCCCATCCCATGGCATTGTAATACTCTTGTAACATGGTTTCAAAATTTTGCTGAGCTGCTTTCTGGTCGCTTTGTTGGTTAATAAACATTTGTGGAAGTTTATCCTCAATATCATCATTTGCATGCTTAATATTGAAAAGCTTTTCAACGGCGGCTATTTTTTCCCCGGCTTCAAAAAGGTCTGTATTTGAAATATTCAGGCCGGTTAATCCATTGACAAGCCTTACTTCATTCTCAAGATTAAAGGACTTTAAAAGAGATAAAACCGGTACTTTGCAAATTCCTAAGCAGTCCACAATAATATTGGTGGTGACAGCTTTTTTTATCACTTTGCCTTTTGCTGTTATGGACTTTATATTAACGGCTTCTCTGGTACCAAATTCATTTTCTGCCCTGGTTTCTGACCAGCTGTATTCAAGGGAGGCATATACATTATTATAATCACCGCCACGGCTGGATACGGCATATCCAAGGGCAGTTCCCATGATGGCGGTCGGATGGTAGGCAGTCAGTTCCAGTCCCTTGACATGGGCAGCATGCTGCCTGGCACCTTTACCGATGATTTCGGCCGCTTTTCTAACACCAAGACATAAAATCTTCCCAAGCCCTTTGTCCTCAATCATCTGGTAAATTAATTTTTCCATGGTTGCAGCATTGCCCCAGGAAAGATCGAGATCTCCAACCAGATCAGGGGATAATATTTTTTTTTCAAAAAGATCCATGGCAAAGGCAATAACACTGGCTGTTGAAGTGGTATCTATTCCAAGGCGGCCGCACAGGTTGTCCAGTTTAATAATCTGGTTCAGGTCATTAAGACCGCATTTTGGACCCAGGTTGATAACCGGTTCAAATTCAGGCCGTGTGAAATTCTCATCTGTATCCATTCCATCTAATTTGAGGTCAGCCTTGCACTGTACAGGACATCGAAAGCATCCACTGGACCGAACAACATTCTTATGAAGCTGCCTGCCATCAATTTTTTCAATATTTCTGACTCCGATTTTGCTATAATTCCTGCTGCCCATTATGCCAAAATCGTTCACCCATTTAACATATCCTGCCCCGCCGTATTTTGAAAAAAAATTAAATTCAGAGGCTTTTTTTATTTCAGACACATAATCTTTGACAGCTTTTTTTTGTAACAATGTGACCGCAGGAAAATGTTTATGGGTCCCTTTGGAAATAACAATGGCTTTAAGATTCTTTGATCCCATGACCGATCCCATCCCGGTTCTGCCGGCAGCATGATCCCGTCCACTCATAATTGCAGCAAACCTGACCTTGCTTTCGCCTCCCTGGCCAATGGCCAGAATTCTTAATTTTTCATTTTTATGGGATAGTTTAATAATATCCTGGGTTTCAAAGGCATCACATCCTTTAAGATGGGAAGCATCCATGAGACGGGTTCCGTTGGAATCAATATAAAGGTAGACCGGATTTTGTGATTTCCCGGTAACGATGATGGAGGTAATATTACAGGAACTAAGCCACGCTCCTGCATACCCGCCAATATTTGAACTTCCTAATATTCCGGTCAAAGGCGACAGGGCATTTATGTGCAGCCTTGCCGAGGCAGGGGCAGAGGACCCTGTAAGAAGGCCACATGATAACAGCAGTATGTTTTCAGGAGCCAAAGGATCTGTTCCGGCAGGAAGATGATGATAGAGGTACCAGATATTAAATCCCCGTCCTCCGATATACTTCACAGCAGATTCAGGAAATGCTGCAAGGCTGCACTGATTTGAATTCAGATCTACATTGAGCACCTGGCCAAATTGTCCGGTTAAATTCATCTTTGATATCTCCAACCGTCAGCAGGTCGTATGTTGTAATAGCTTGTCATTTATTATAATTATTACCAAATCAAAAGTGTCGTTTAACAAGTTTTGTTACAAAGCGTATATTATCATACAACTTAATTGAAAATCAATTCAATTAATGCTTTTGACAGCTATCAAAGTCAAAATCAGGCAAAACTTGACAATAATTTAAAAAAATGTAACAAATTTGAAGATTTAACTATTTTAATGAGCGGGAAATACAATGAGCAACAAAAAAATCTCTTTAAATAAAATTATCAATACACACTATCCTGAGCTGACTTCCAAAGGTAAAATACTGGCAGATTTTGTATTGTCCAGCCCGGATAAAGCCGTCTTCATGACAACCAGAAAATTAGCTGCTGCCGTCCATGTAAGCGAAGCCACAGTGGTCAGATTTGTCCGCCAATTAAATTATACGAGCTATGCATTATTCATCAAGGCCTTAAGAGAGCTCATTGACAATGAACTCACTTTGATTGAAAGAAGCAGGCTTGCCAACTCTGTTGTACGCAGCGAAGATGCAGAGCTTGAAAGGATAACCAACCAGGATATTGAGAACATCAGGGCCATGAGTAAAAATATCAATCTATCAAAAGTAAAAAAAATCAGGAAAATCTTAAAAGAATCAGAGGCAGTTCATATTATTGGCTCAAGGCTTTCTTATGCTCCAGCGTATTACATGGGCTGGACACTGGCCAAAATAAGAAAGAATGTGAGCATTTTTAAAGGCAGTGATAAAACAACCATTGACCGGTTGATATTTGCTCCTCAAAAATCTGCTGTAGTCGTTATTGCCACTTCAAGATATCCAAATGAATTAATCAAAATGGGAAAACTTGTAAAGCGGCATAAACTGAAAATGATACTGCTGACGGACAGCTTATCCTGCCCCCTGGTCCAGTTCAGTGATCATGTCCTTGTTGCACCCTTTAAAACAATTCCTTTTTTAGGAAACCCCGCCTCCATGATCAGCCTGATAAATTATCTGGTCCATACACTGGCATCAGATATGGGTGAAAAACTGAAAAGCCACCAGGAAAAACTTGAACAGGCTTATCTGGAAAACGATATTTTATTTAACTATTAGGCCAAAGCTTTTATTAAGATAGAAACAAGCGGCTTAATCATGTGTCCACAATACCGGGGGAGAGTCAAGAGATGCTGTATCCCAAAAACCGGATGTGCAGTTAAGCTTCTGCTTAAAAATTAATGTTGCAGATGTTTTTTTAAATTTCTGTAAAAATTTTCATGAGAACCAAACGCGTACAAGAACAAAGTCAAATCAGCAACTTCATAAACCAATAGTATTTGTTGGTTATTTGATTTAAATTTATAAACTTGGATACCCTGCAGATCTCCTGCTTTCATCTCCCCAGCTATTGGGTTGCTAAAAATATATTTAACTGCTTTGTCCAAGTCTTTGATTTGTTGTTTGTGCAATTTCTTTTTTTTCTTAGAAAAAACAGGAGATTGGATAATTTCCTTAATATCAGTCATTCACTCTCTCCAAAAACATATGGAGTTCCTTGACCGGCCATTATTTGTTCTCTTCCTACCAAGATATCTTGTATGAAAGGTAGTGGAAGATCTGGATTTTCTTCAATCATTTGCCCTATTTTTGCCCAGTATTCAATTTGACCGGCAATTGATCTTTTAAAGACCTTTGATTTGATCTTTGCTTTTTTAAAAAGATCATCGGATACTTTCACTGCTGTTGCCATAAATTCTCCTTAGTTGAATTATGGTTTCAATTTAATATAAAAAGTTGCTTTATGCAACTATAATTTTTTAACAGTGACGTGCTGAAATCAAAATAGGGTGTCGCAGGTGAGCACTTATAAAACAAAAAAATTTACTTTGCATTGTTGCGGCTGATATTGAATTTCTTGATTTTATAATACAGGAGCTGTCTTGAAATCCCAAGGGATCTGGCTGTTTTAGTAATATTTCCCTTGTTTTTAAAAAGGGTGGTTTTTACAATATTTTTTTCATGATCTGACTTGTTTTTAATTAAATTGATGCTGCGGTCGTCTGAAGATGCCTTTCTATGTATTTTTGTTGGTCTTGCGGATTTAGATTTTACAGACCAGTTTGAAAAATGGGTTTGCAGATGCTTGATCCTTATCACCTCATCTGTACCCACAATATTCATTGCGCCTTCAATCACATGCTCAAGCTCCCTGACATTACCCGGCCAGTTATAAATTTTGAGAAGATCCATCACTTCTTTAGAAATTCTTTTCACATTTTTATGCAGCATGACATTATGTTTTCCGATAAAATGCTTCACCAGCAGACCTAAGTCATCCATCCGTTCCCGAAGGGGTACAATATGGATGAATACCACACCCAGGCGGTAAAAAAGATCAGATCTCAATGTTCCGTCGGCAATAGAAATATGGGGGTCATTATTCACTGAACTGATAATTTTCAAGTCGGTTTCAATCTCTTTGAGGGCTCCAACTCTTCTAACCTTGCTTTCCTGAATGCTTCGCAGTATTTTGCTCTGCAGCCCCACCGGCATGGAATTGATCTCATCAAGAAAAATAGTGCCCCTGCTGGTTCTTTCAAATAATCCAGCTTTGTCCACTGAACCGGTAAAAGCGCCTTTAGATGTGCCGAACAGGATACCTTCCAGAAGATTTTCAGGAATAGCCGCACAGTTTACAGGAGTGTATTTTTTTGCACTTCGTGAACTATGGTTGTGAATAGCCCTTGCAAACAGCTCTTTGCCGGTACCGGTCTCACCAAAAAGCATCACTGGAGAGGGGGTGCTTGCGGCCATTCGTGCGGAATTAACAGCATCAACAAAAACCTGATTTCCCCCGATGATCCTGTCAAATGTAATAGATGCACTGTCAAACTGCTGGTCTTTTCCCGGCAGCGGCATGGAGGCAATAGTGTTAGAAAGGGCATGATAATCCCTTACAAAACAGATGGCCCCGACCAGCTTATTCTTGTTAAAGATCGGCATCACATTGTGGATGGTATTTGCAAATTTCCCCATGACTGTACGATAATAAATGGGTTCATCAATGATGGGCTTTTGCTTTGCCAGGCACTGCATGATAATACTGGTGGAGTTATCAAGGTCATAGACATCTGTAATTTTAAACGAAATAACACTATCTGGATGCAGTTCGTCAATGCGTGACATGGCACGATTGTAATAGACAATTACGCCATCTGCATTTGTAACAATAACACCATCACTGAAATCATCAAAAATGGACAGATAATCTGCATTGTCCATATCCTGCAAAAATCTTCCCAGCTTATTTTTTTTTGAATCAGTCATTTCCCAGGTGCTTTATAAGCTCGGGTATGATTTCCAATGCATCCGCCTTAACATAATAATCACAATTAGACATTATAGCTGCATTTTCATCCTTATTTATGGCAATTACCATGCCCGAGGTTTTCATGCCGGCAAAATGCTGAACAGATCCTGAGATACCGCAGGCAATGTAGACCAAGGGACTCACCTTTTCACCGGTCTGCCCCACCTGCATGGAATAGGGTACCCAGCCTGCATCCACAGCCACCCTTGAAGCCCCGACAGCACCATTGAGCTTTTTTGCGCATTTTGAAAGGATGGTGAAATTTTCACCGTTTTTCATCCCTCTTCCTCCGGCAATTATCACATCAGCCTCGACAAGGCTGATGTTTTCGCTCGTGTCAGTATCGCCTGTTTTAATAACCTTTAAATCTTTGGAAATGAGGCTGGTTCCATCAAATTTCAATATTTCAGCCAGGGATGACGCCTTTACCGGCTCAATCGCATTGGGTCTTACACCAAATATAAGGACATCTCCTGCTGCTTTTATCGTGGCACTGGTTTTGCCTGAGTACTGGGATGTCTTGACAAGGTTTTGTTTAATATCAACAGCATAACAGTCCATGACCAAAGAAGCTTTAAGCAATGCTGCAATCCGCGGAAGAAGGTCTTTACCCATGGCAGTTGAAAGACCAAAAACCGCACAAATATTATACTCTTTAATAACATTTATGATGGCTTTTGCCCTGACAACCGGATTTTTCTGCTGGTCTTCTGCAAGAGATACTTCAACGATCTTTGTGATACCAAATGATTCCAGCTCCTCTTTTACAATTTCAGCATCTGCATCCACGACAACCGCAAAAAGTTCCGTATCTTTCGCCCTTGCCAAAGTGATCATACCGAAGTTGGTCTCTTTGATTCTCCCTTTATCCAGTTCTATGATGATACCGATATTTTTCATCATATGACCTTTGCTTCCTCTTTAAGGATTCTCACAATTTTTTTTGCGACTTCGCCGGCATCACCCTTTATCTCTTTTGGTTCCCTTTCCTGCAGCAGGGGCTCAAGCTCAACAATATTCATACCTGCTGCCAGGGATTCAATCTTCAGGTCGGAAAAAACTATTTTTTTAATCGATTTTTTTTTTGATTTAACCACATCGGGAAAAGTCGGGTATCTGGGAGTGTTCAGTCCTCTTCCTGCACCGATCACGCAGGGCAAAGACATCTCATAGGTGTTGGCGATACCGCCGGATAGTGCACTGTCAACGACTGCCCTGCCCGCCTCAATATCCAGCTTAACCACATTTGTTGCAACGGGAAAATCCAATAAAGCCCCTATGCGGAACATGGTCTGCATACCTTCGGCATCAATGGATTCCCTGCCTGTAAAAATCAGTCCGGGATTTCCATCCTGTTCAATGACAGTCTTAAGGGCTTGTGCCGTTTCAATGCTGTCATGGTTCTTGTTGCTTTCAATCAGGACTCCCCTGTCAGCTCCCATTGCCAGGGCAGACCGAAGGGTTTTTTGAGCATCATCCTTGCCAAGGCAGACAACAATAATTTCAGCATCCGGCAGACTGTCTTTAATCCTGACAGCTTCGGTAACCGCATGTTCATCATAGGGATTTAAAAGAAAGGTTAAATTTTCATCAATGTGATTTTTCTCAACAATGGTAATATTAGCAGCAGAATCAGGAACATGTTTAACACAGACATAGATTTGCATAAATTTTCACCACAAAAAATTAACCTTTCTTTTTTTAAAAAGCCTCTTCTATCCGTTAACAGAAAAAGAACTATTATAATTTATTTCTCTTTTTCTTGAGAAAAAACCAACATCGGTTGACCTGTCAGTATACTGAAACTTGTACTGAAGCGGCTCTTTATCATGATCCAGACCCTTTTCACAGGCATCAATCAACTCGGCCATCATGCGGCCGACAACCGGAGCATTCTTGTACTGGTTGCCGCTGGTTCCAATAGCCATGTAAAATCCGGGAAGATCAGACTTGTCATAAACAGGAATCCAGTCATCAGAGCAGTCATACAGGTCAACAACACCTTTGGGCTGATTGGGCACCTGAAGAGTTGGGATTCTTTGACCAAGCCTGTAGCACTGCGCTTTCCACTGTTCATCGGTCAGGACATTGTCTTTTCCATGTCCGCCTTTGCCGGCATAAAAATCATCCGGGTCAACCCATTCCTGGGGATCACAATCCGGGTCTTCACTGCCGATGAGGAATGTATTACCCACTTCCGGACGGACATAACAGCCAATGTCTCCATCAGACATGTGATACCCGTCATTGAGGTAATCATATCCTTCAGGTGAAGGACAATACATTACTTCATGCCTCAAAGCCTTAGTTTTAATATTGCAGCCTTCCCATACACCTTCAGCCATTTTGTTAACCATAAATGAGTGAGGCCCGCCTACATTGACAACGATCCCCGCATCAATCTGAGTGCCGTCTTTCAATGTAATACCGGCTGTTTTGCCGTTTTCACTTCTGACATCAACCACCTCGGCGTTGAAAATGAATTCAGCACCTTTGGCTTCGGCAGCTCTCATGATATTATGAGCAGAAAGAGCTGGATCATTCACATAACCACCTTCAGGACAAAAGATAGCCCCTTCAAGCTCTTTGGTTGGCTCATCAAAAAATTTGGGATCTTCAGGACGCATTACCGGCCAGAATTCATGCAGATCTGCAGGGGGAACCATTTCTATAATTTTATCATTATCCCATTCTTCGTACTGAACACCCACTTCATCATAATTTTTCTGTACTTTTTTCCAGTCATGTCCCTGGGACTTGATCAGGATTGATCCTGTGTTCATGTATCTGGCAAGGCCTTTTTCATCTTCTACGTTATCAAGATATTTTTTCCAGTCCAGCCAGTACTTGAAACCTTCATATGCCATGGCAACACCGTCTGCTGTGGAATAATGAGCTCTTACAATAGCACATGAACCGGCTGTAGAGCCTTCTCCGGCATCAGCAAGCTTGTCAACGTTAAGGGTTTTGTACCCCATTTTGGAAAGCTCATAAGCTATGGGGCAACCAATAACGCCTGCACCAATAATAATTGCATCATATTTTTTGTTCATAATTTTTATCTCCTTCTATTTTATAAATTCTTAATCCAGTTGGTGAACCTGCTTTCCCCGGCAGGTGTAAGTCTAAATTCTTCTCCTGCATGAAGTATGGAATGAATCATATCTCTTCCATATCCTCTTGAGCAGGTCAATACCAATCCTGATGCATCACCCTCTTTGCTTAATGCCACAATCTGACACGGCACATGGGAAAAAGGTCCCTGGAAAAGAAAAGGTGCCTTTCTTTGCGAATCCATAAAATCAAGTGCCGTCAATTTTTCACAAATTGAAAACACGTTTTCCCCAAACAATGCCACACATACGGTGGATTCAGTCACATCTGTGTATCCGGACTCATCCGGCATGCTGACGGCACCACCGCCATCCAGGTTAAACAATGACACCTGGGTACGGTTCATGCGGTTGGCAAGAATACCATTTTCAAGGACACAATTGCCCGGTATTTCAGGGATGACAATTCCAAAAGGTTTTTTTGCTGAAAGGCTGGCATCCTGCAGATCAAACCTCGGTCTGTGACTCAAGTCAACCAGAAATGGTCCTTCTCCCTCTCCACTGTACTCCATAACCACTTCCCAGTTGTCTCTTTGTTCAGTTTTAACAGGTGTACTTTTAAATACAACCGGGGAAACTCTTTGTATCTCTTTCATGATTTTTCCCTTACATTTTCATCCTTGTTCCTTCAGGATCATAAAACGGCATTTTTACCACTGTTCCGTATATCCGGTCATCACCGCACTCATCTTCATAAATCTCAAGCCGGGTGCCGATCTTGGAAAGCTCACCCTCAACCAGGGCCATTCCCACTGCCTCGTTTAATGAAAAGCTGTCTCTTGCAGTTGCGATATAGCCCCTGACCTTGTCATCCACAACCAACGCACCGTCTCTCGGGGCCCGTGTATTGTTTTCCATTTTAAATCCCACAAGCTTGAGCCGGGTCTGATCATTTTCTGCCTGTCGCAGGGCTATCGCACCCACAGTCTTTGCATCTGCCTTGTTGCGATCCCACAAAAATCCCAGGCCCACATCCAGAAGATTGGTTCTCTGTTCAGATTCCTGACCCAGAATGATATGACATTTTTCCATACGAAGCACGTTCTGGGCTTCAACACCAAAATTCTGGATATTAAATTCTTTTCCTGCTTCCCTGAGCATGAGCCATACAGCCTTCATATAGGAAGACGGCACATGCAGTTCATAGGAAAGCTCACCCACAAACCCCAGTCGCATAGCCCGTGTTGGGATTGCATCGGCAATTTTAAACTCTTTGTATTCTGAATACCCAAAGGCTTCGTTGGAAAGTTCGATATCAACAATCTTTTCAAGGACTTTTCTTGCATTGGGTCCGGACAGATTGATCACGCCCAGAGAATCGGTCAGATTGACCAGGGCAAAATCCCATCCGTCATACCGGGTATGGTATCTTATCCACTCAACAGTCTGTCCCGCCCGTCCGCTTGATGTCGTGAAATAATAATCATTTTCCCCTTGTTTAACAACAACGCCGTCATCTATCACGCAGCCGTCATCATTGCACATGGCTGAGTATTTGACCCGTCCTTGTTTTACCTTGGTCATATCTGATACAAATACCCGCTGAAGTGCTTTTAATGCATCGGGTCCGTGAATCCTGAATTTTCCAAGAGTTGACCCGTCCAGCATCCCCACATTTTTCCTGACATTTTCAATCTCATTTTGGCAGGTAACATCATTGGAAAAATAACGGGCTCTCTGCCACACTCCGATATTTCTAAAAACACCACCGTCTTTTTTCTGCATCTCATCCATGGGCGTTATTTTGAACATCTTATGGTTGACACCGGCATAGGTCGAGATCAATGTGGGGACCAGGGGAGGTCTCACATTGGTGGGTCGGATGGAAATATCCGGCAGGGCCTGATATTTGGCAACATAGAGGGGCAGATTATGCCCGGGGATACCGCCCTGTCCAGGTCCTAATCCGGTTGCCGTAAACCGTTTGATCAGTTCGGGCATATCAAAACCTTTATCTATTGCCTGTTTGATGTTTTTAATGGTGGCATCTTCATCAAAACAGATAAAGCTCTTACGGCCTTTAACAGGTGCTGTTACAAGCTTGCTGCCCCTTACAGGTCCTGGAAGATTTTCCAAGGCTTTTTTTGCCTCACCAATTTCCTGAATAGAACAATTTTCACAGTCAAAGGCAGCCTGTAAACCCGCAAGCGTCCCGGATGCTTCAATGGATAAGGGATCATTCAGTCCCAGGATACGCCCTGCTGCATGCATTTTCTCAGGCATCATATCCGGCAGGAAAAAACCTGTATGATTATCATACTTGAGTGTACCTTGCGCCACGGTTATATGCCCGGTGACAGGAGTCATCCCGGCTGATGCCACAATCAAATCACAGGGAAAGGTTTTGGAAACCTGGCCGTCAAGACTTGAAATACTGACCTTTTTTACGATCTTTGCCCCATGGGCTTTTGTGGCCACCCACCCTTTGAGCAGAGGTATTTTTTTATCCTCTATTTTTCTCACAAGGTCTGAATCCTGACCGTCTTCCCTGATATCGGCAATGCATGCAATGGCAAGGCCAAGGTCATGGAGCTCAAGAGCCGCCTCCAGCCCCAGGTCATGACCAATACTGAAAACCGCCTTTTTGCCTGGCATCTGTCCATAGGTCTTGGCCATCCTTAATGCACAGCCAATCTGCATGACACCCGGTCTTTCATTATGATCAAAAATCAGGGGTCTTTCAATACATCCGGCAGCTGCAACAACACTTTTGGCTCTTATTTCAATATACCGTTCATCAAAGACATTTTCTTTTTTCCCAATCTGGAATCCGGTGACAAGATTGTTGTTATAGGTTCCAACAGCAGAGGTATGGGTAAACACCCTGATATTATCCTGTGCTTCCACTTCCTTTGCAAGGTGCCGGGCTCTTTCATTCAGGGTCTGGCCATCTTGATACTCCCTTGACCTGTATTCAAAAAAACCGCCCAGCCAGGGACGGGATTCCATGAGGACAACCCGCAACCCTTTTTGAGCTGCACAAAGAGCTGCCGTCATTCCCGAGGGTCCGCCACCGATGACACATACATCAGTGTTCAGAAAAATTTCATCAAATTTGCCGGGCATTTCATAATCAGGACTGATTTTGCCAAGACCCGCTGCTTTTCGGATCTGCTTCATGGCAATGGGCCAGACCTTGGCTGGCTTATGCATGACGTTATAGTAGAATCCTGCCGGCATCATCCAGTCCATTTTATCCAGAAAACCCAGGTAGTCCTTTTCAGCCGAACCCTTTACATTCTGCTCTTTGATGACCATACCGTCTTCAAGCAAGGTGTTTTCACACCTGACATTGGGGACACCATCCACTTCCATGCAGGTATTGCTGCATTCGCCGTCAAGACTGTAAAGCCCTCTTGGCCTGTGGTATTTCAAGCTTCTGCCAAAAATTCTTACACCGTTGGCAAAAAGAGCACTGGCAACAGTGTCGCCTTTTACGCCATAATACTTTTCCCCTTTATATATAAAGGCAAGTTTTTGCGTTGTATCAACTTTCAATGTCGGCAGATGATTAAACCTGTTCATCATTTTTGCCCTCCTGATTTTGCCTTCTGAACTTTGTTTTCATCTTTGACTTCCTTCTCCAGGTTCGTGGTCGTATCCCTATGAATCTTAAACCATGATCCGCAACCATCTTTATGAAACCACCATTCTTCCTGGACACCTGCCACACATTTGTTCATGTGCACGTAGTCGCACCATTTTTCCGGTGTCAGGTCTTTTTCATCAGGTCGGGGACCCTTTTCTTCTCCGCCAAATCTGAATTCATATCCATTTCTTTTCCCGCAAATTGGACATGTGATTGTTAATGCCATCTTCTTTTCTCCTTATGTCTAATTGCCGGCTAATTATCTGGGCTGTAATTTACAAGCGCCGCGGTTTCACCCATGAGCTTGTGTTCTTGATATCGGTTCAGGGCAAAGGGTTTCAACATATCAGGACATTGGTCCTTGGCCATAAATTCAGCCATATATTTACCCACTGCTGAGCAGGATTTAAATCCAAAATAACCCCATCCGCAGTCCATGAAAAATCCTTCAACCTGTTCGTTGCCATCCATGATAGGCGCCATGTCAGGCGTCATATCGGCAAGCCCCCCCCAGATTCTCATAAAACGAACCCCTCTCAGACAGGGTAGAAATTCAGACAGAGCTTCGGCCTGATGTTTGATATAGTGAGCAGTATTCAAGGTGGTATAATTTGGCCATGGATCCATATGGGCTCCAGTGGCAATCTCACCTTTAAGTGTCTGGTTGGCATAACAGTGGTAGGCACCTGATGAAACAACATGATCCAACACGGGTTTTAAAGGCTGGGTCACCATTGCCTGGATGGTCAGAACACTGATCGGCAGCTTGATTCCCAACATATCATAAATCAGGGCGGCTGAATATCCACCGGCTGAAATCAAAACCTGTTTAGTATTAATGGTTCCCCGGCTTGTAGTTACAGAGGTAACCCTGCCGTTTTGGGTGCCAATATCCAGGGCTTCGGTCTGCTGGTGAATCTCAACACCTTTTTTAGCAGCACCTCTGGCAAGTCCCCAGACCACGGCATCATGACGGACAACACCACCTGGCGGGTGAAACATGGCCCCGTGAATGGGAAAGGTAATATCCTCTGAAATATTCAGTGCAGGAACGAGCTCTTTAGCCTCTTTTGCATCAATGAGATGACTTTCCACTCCATGAAACTGGGCTGTGGCAATGGTCATCCTTGCTGCCTTCATGGCAGCCTCGCTGTGCATGAGATTGAGATTCCCGCAATTGTTAAACATCAGATTGTAATCCAGGTCCTTTGTCAGAACCGGCCAGAGATCAAGGGCTTCCTTATAAAGGGGGACATTGTATTGTGTCCGCTGATTAGCACGGACAATTGCAGTATTCCGTCCCGCACCGCCAAATCCGATATAGTTCTTCTCAATGATCGCTATATCGGTAATGCCATGCTCCTTTGCAAGGTAATACGCCGTTGCCAGACTGTGCAGTCCTCCGCCTATGATCACCACATCATAACTTGATTTAAGCTTGGTCTTTTTTCCCCACATGGGTTTGCTTTTCAAAAACATTGGCCTTCTCTTAAAATTTTGGGTTTATATTATTTTATTCCCTATTGCTGCGAATACATTACGAAAGAAATCGTGTCAAGCATTTTATTTGAAAATGATAGTTTTTCTTTCATAGCCACTTGACAAGCATTTAATCTTGTTATAAATTTTTTTTAAATTAAAAGCGTTACAATAAAAAAAGACTTGATTGATTTGACAATATAAATGGGAAAAGACGATATATAATGAATGATCCCGCAACACACCCTGTAATAAATGACATTTCAAACAAACTGGATCACCTGACTCCAAAGGCCCAGACATTAGGGACCTATATCATGCAAAATCCTTCCAAGGCTGTTTTCATGACAACAAAAGAACTGGCTGAAACCTGTGAAATCAGCGAAGCTACAGTGGTACGGTTTGTCAGCACCCTGGGATACAAAGGATATTCAGAATTCCAGGAAGCATTAAAGGATTTTGTCAACACAGGCCTTTCTCTTCCTGAAAGAGCTGCCATCAAAGGCATTAAAGAACCCGGGACAGACAGACTTCACCGAGGTATCTTAGAAGAATTGAATAACCTGAAATATTTGTATGAAAATATTAATATCGATACCATGAACCAGTTTGTTGACCGCCTGAATAAAAGCCAGACCGTCTATGTAGTCGGCTCAAGACTGTCATATACATTTGCTTATTATCTGGGCTGGTCTTTGACCAGGATCAGAAAAGGGGTTCACATTCTTAAAGGCAGCGACAGTACATCCATGGACATGCTCACCAATGCCCATTCCAACTGCCTGGTAATCCTGATGGCCACCACCCGGTATCCCAATGAGCTGATCAAGTTGAGCAAAATGATCCGCCGCAGCGGTCACACCTTATTAACCATGACAGACAGCAGCATCTGCCCGGTCATCCAGTTTGCAGACCTGTCCCTTGTGGTCCCGGCAAGGTCCATTCCGTTCATCGGCAATGTGTCCGGCATGCTGGCCGTGATTCAGTTTATTGTCCAGGACCTGGCCAATAAAAAAGGAGAGGAACTGACTCAGTATCAAAAACAGCTGGAACAGATTTATCTGGAAAACGATATCCTGTTTAACCTTGAACCCAAATAATTAAAATAAAGAGAGGGAATATGCTACAAACTCAGGAAGAACTTCTCAATGTGCTCACTGAAATCGGTGTTGGATACACAAACCATGAACACCCGGCAGTCTATACTGTCGAAGAAGCCGACCTGCACCATGAAGGAATAGACGGAGTCCACAGTAAAAACTTATTTTTTAAAGACAAAAAGAAAAAACTATTTTTAGTGGTCACCCTTTCAGACAAGCCCATTAAAATCAAAGAAGTTGCCAAAAAAATCGGTGCCAAAAGTCCGTCTTTCGGAAAACCCGATCTTTTAGCCGAAGTACTGGGCGTTATTCCGGGTGCCGTGACTCCCTTTGCCGTTATCAATGATAAAAATCATGCTGTTAAAGTGATACTGGATGAAGAAATGATGAAAAACGAACTCCTCAATTTCCATCCCCTGGAAAATACGGCAACAACAACCATCACCTCTAAAGACCTGGTAAAGTTTATGGAACACTGCAACCAGGAGGTTGAAATCATCAGATTATAACAAATGCTTTGCTTTGTTAAAAAATTGATTAAACAGCCCTATTCACCAAGATAGGCTTCTCTGATTTTTGGATTGGACAACAAGGAGCTTGCTTCATCCTCAAGCGTAATCTCACCTGTTTCAACCACATAGCCCCTTGATGCTGCATGAAGTGCAAGATTAGCGTTCTGCTCTACAAGCAGGATGGTGGTGCCTTCTTCCTTGTTGATTTGAGAAATGATATCAAAAATCTGCTGCACAATGATGGGTGCAAGCCCCAGGGAAGGTTCATCCAGCAGCAGAACCTTTGGCTTTGTCATGAGCGCCCTTGCTATGGCCAGCATCTGCTGTTCTCCGCCGGACAGGGTCCCGCCTTTCTGGCTTTTCCTTTCTCCCAGGATGGGAAACATCTCATAGGAATGCTGGATATCTTTCATGATCTGACTGGTATCATCCCTGTAAAAGGCTCCCAGCCTTAAATTTTCCATAACAGTTAATCTTGGAAAAATCCGTCTTCCTTCAGGTACCTGGCAAAGCCCCATGACGGGAAGCTTTTCCGGAAGGACTTTGTTAATCACCTTTCCCTGGTAAAGAATTTCTCCTTTTTCCACGGGAACAATTCCGCAAATGGTCATTAGTGTTGTGGATTTTCCAGCACCATTTGCGCCGATAATAGCCACAATTTCTCCGGGCATGACCTTGAGGGATATACCTTTCAGGGCTTTAATGGACCCGTATCCCGAGTAGACATTTTTCAATTCAAGAATCGGTTGAGTACTCATCTGTCTTTTAGCCCTCCTTTTCTTCAGATCGGGTTCCCACGCGCTTAGCCGGTATCAGACCTGCAGGCCTGAAGAGCATCATGATAACCATGGTGGCACCAAAGATCAGCATTCGATAAGATTCAAACTCACGAAAAATTTCGGGCAGAGCAATCAAGGCGGCAACACCCAGGATAATCCCGGGAATGGACCCCATCCCGCCCAGAACCACCATACACAAAACCATGGCTGACTCAAGAAAGGTAAAACTTTCGGGACTGACAAATCTCATCCTTGCAGCAAAAAAAGCACCGGCAAGTCCTGCAAATATTGCACCCATGGCATAGGCTAACAGCTTGTAAATAAAGGTATTAACCCCCATAAGTTCGGCGGCTGTCTCATCTTCCCGGATGGATTCCCAGGCACGACCCACCCTTGAAAAATTCAGCCGATGAACGCATATGGCTGCCACAATGGCCAGACCCAATGCAAAATAATAAAAAAGCTGGAGTTTTTTCATCCAGAAATGCTCAAACGTAAATCCGTTTTCAAATACCGGTAAAAAAATACCAATGGGTTTGATCCCGAGGATTCCGTTGGGACCGTTGGTCAGCTCCATCCAGTTATTGAGAATAATCCGGATGATTTCACCGAATCCCAGGGTAACAATGGCCAGATAATCCCCTCTCATGCGAAGGGTGGGATATCCCACAATACAGCCGGCAATGCATGCAGTTAAGGCTGACAGTGGCAGGCAGACCCAGAAGCCCAGACCGTAAACAGTATTCAAAATGGCATAGGTATAGGCGCCTACACCGTAAAATGCAATATAGCCCAAATCCAGCATACCGGCCAGACCCACCACCACATTGAGACCAAGACCCAGGCAGATATAAAGCAGCACACTAATGGCCACATCAGTGCCGTATCGGCCTGCAAACTGGGGATAAATCAATGCAACTATCAATCCTGCAGCAAGCCAGACCCAGGTGGGAAGGGCAGTGGAAGTGGTCTTGATATTACCCGCAGCCCGGGATATTGGATCTGCGATAAATTTTAAGGAATCCGTGCCCTTCAGCACATAGATCATGAGGCAGACAAAGGAGCCTGCCAGAAGATAACTCCAGACAGTGATGGTTTTCTGAAAGGTCAGGGTGCCGTCGGGATGAATGCCTAAAAGGGGCCAGAGCAGCCCTAAAAGCCAGAGCATTCCGATAGTATATGGTTTCCAAACTTTTTTAAACTCTTGTATCATCGATATTCTCGCCCATAATTCCATTTGGTTTAAAATAGAGGACTGCGATCAAAATAATGAAAGCAAACACATCCTTGTACTCACTTGAGAGATAGCCGGCACCAAATATTTCAACCATTCCGATAATCAGACCGCCTATCATGGCACCGGTAATATTCCCAATCCCGCCTAACACAGCTGCGGCAAAGGCCTTGATACCCGGAACAAATCCCATGTCATACCGGACCGATCCATAGTAAAGGCCGTACATGATCCCGGCAGCACAGGCAAGCCCGGCACCAATGGCAAAGGTCAGGGAGATGATCCTGTTGCTGCCGATGGCGACAAGGGCTGACATGGTCTTGTCCTGGGCCGTGGCCCGCATGGCCATACCGACCTTGGTTTTGAACACCAGGAGATTGAGTCCCACCAACAGGCAGGCAGTCAATGAGATGATCATGATCTGGAGGTAGGATATGGTTACCATGCCGAAATCAAACCTTCCCTGGAACAACTCACTGGGATAAACCGCATCATATACTCCCTGGGTGAGCATCAGGCCGTTGGAAAGAAAAATCGACATGCCAAGGGCAGACAACAGTGCTGCCAGCCTGGACTCTTTCCGCAGGGGTTTGTAGGCGATTTTTTCAACCCCGACGGCCAGGTAGGCACAATAGGCCATGGCCATGGCAAAGGAGGCTGTCAGACAGATCACCGGGTGGGTTTCCATGTATCCAAGGCCGGAAAAATACCCCAGGGCAATGGCGCCCACATATCCGCCGGCGGCAAAAAATTCGCCATGGGCAAAATTGATGAGCTGGATCACACCGTATACCATGGTATACCCGAGGGCGATCAATGCATACATCCCGCCAAGCGTTATACCGTTTATCAACTGCTGAATAAAATATTCCATTTTATTTAATTTTCTTTACTTTACTTCGTGGCGTAAACTATAAAGATGCGGCCGGAATACAATGCCGGCCGCATCACGTTTTACAGGATTACTTGATCAGACCGTTCATGGGTTCCCAATACGGAACAAATTTACCGTCAACAACTTTAAAGGCAATATAGGAAGAACCGGAATCTCCATTGGCTGCAAACTTGATTCGTTTTGCAACACCCTGGTAATCCTGTTTCATGAGTTCAGCCTTAATTTTGGCAGGATCTGTGGAACCGGCAGCCTTGATCGCCATCAAAAGAGAGGTGGCGCCGTCAAAGGCATAGGTTGCATAGGCTGCAATCGCACCGTATTTAGGCACATATCTGTCTTCAAATGCTTTGTATTCTGGTGTAGAAGGATCGGTAAATCCATAGGTCAGGTAGACCCCTTCTGCAGCATCTTTAGCCACTTCCATGAATTTGGGCTGGAACACGGCATCCTGGGTGACAATCTGGGATTTCAGACCCAGACGTTTTGCCTGGAGTGTCATCATGGAAGCAGGAGAAAATCCCTGGAGAGACATGTAAAAAACATCGGCATTTTCCCGTTTTGCCATGGTTAAGATGGCAGAAAAATCTTTATCGCCCTGGTTGACATGCTCATGACCCAGGACTTTTATACCCAGTTTTTCAGCGGCTATACGGACACCGTCTGCAAGACCCTGGGAATAGGTGGTTTTATCATCCACGAGAAAAATGGTTTTGGCACCCAGAGATTCTTTTATAAATTTCGCAGCTGCAGGAGCCTGATCATCATCTCTTCCACACATTCTGAACATATATTTAAGACCGCGATCCGTTACATCCTGGTGGGTGGAAGCAGGGGTAATCATGGGAATGCTTTCTTCGTCCAGCACTTCAGATGCCGGAATGGTTGAAGAAGAGCAATAAGCGCCTACCACACCGACAACTTCAAGATTGAGCAGCTTGTTGGCTGCGGCAACAGCTTGTCTTGGGTCACAGGCGGTATCCTGGGGGAAAAATTCAATCTTGTCATAACCCGGCATTCCGCCGGCTTCTTCAAATACTTTAATAGCCGTCCAAACACCATTTTTAATATCTGTTCCATCAGACGCATAAGGACCTGTCAAGGGGCTCATGGAACCAATTTTCAAAGTTTTCGCAGAAACGCTTGCAAACAAAAATGGAACCAGAATAAGGCCCATAGCCATAATTGATAAAACTCTTTTTTTCATATTTTTCTCCTAAAAATTATTGGTTATCAGGCTGACCAAGATATGCCTCAATTACTTTGGGGTTATTCTGAATTTCATGAGAATCACCTTCAGCAATCTTAACACCATGGTCAACACATACAATATGATCACACACGCCCATCACAACTTTCATGTCATGCTCCACAAGGAGAACATCAATACCCAGTTCTGATATACGTGTAATGTCTTTCATTAGCTCTGAGGATTCAGAGGGGTTCATACCGGCTGCCGGTTCATCCAGCAGCAGCACTTTGGGTTCCGAGGCAATGGCCCGGGCAATTTCAAGCCGTCGCTGCAGGCCGTATGGCAGACTGGATGCCACATCATCGGCATATTTTTCAACGCCCATGAAGGTCAGGGCTTCCATGGCTTTTTCTTTTATAAAGACTTCTTCCCTCTTCTGGGACGGGGTTCTGAAGATTGCTCCCACAACCCCTTTGGAGGCCCGGCAGTGCCTGGCCACCATGGCATTTTCAACCGCAGTCATGGCGGAAAAAAGGCGGATATTCTGGAAAGTTCTGGCAATCCCTTTGTCAAAAATCACATAGGGACGTTTGCCAAGAATACTTTTCCCATCAAAGATCACATCTCCTTCAGATGCCCGGTATACACCGGTGAGAACATTGAAAACAGTGGTTTTCCCTGCACCATTCGGCCCAATCAGCCCGACAACCCCGCCACCGCCGATTGTAAAGCTCAAATCAGATATTGCTAAAAGCCCGCCAAATCTTACAGTAACATTTTTTAATTCTAGCTGTGCCATACAGATCTCTTAACCCATTAAATTTTTTAACACCCGCAAACAGCTTTAAAAGCCCTTCCATTGCCTGATTTTAATTGTCTGTAGCCCATATGCTATATGTTGTCAATCAAAAAAAAATGACATTCTCTGCAAAAAATATTAAATATCTCAACTAAAAACCATGCAGTATGGTTCTTGAAACATCACAGACTTTTGGGACACCAGTCAATACCATTGCCTGTTCAAGCTCTGTCCTGATTTTATCAATATAAAGTTCCACACCTTCTTGAAGACCACCGACTGCAGCAACAGCAAAAGGACGTCCTATCATGACAGCATCTGCACCAAGAGCAAGCAGTTTTAAAACATCCCCACCTGTTCTTACCCCTCCATCGGCAAGAATAGTTATTTTCCCTTTAACGGCATCACATATATCCGGAAGGACTGTGGCAGCGCCCGGTGTAAAATCCAGAACTCTTCCTCCATGATTTGACACCACAATGGCATCTGCACCGGCATCAACAGCAAACATGGCATCATCAATGGTCATCACACCTTTCAGAATGAATTTGGCAGAAAAATTTTTAATTATCTGCCCTAATTTTTTGACTGTTTTAGGCGAAACCGGCCGACCCATTTTCTTTAAAGTAATCAGTCCTGCCGCATCAATATCCATCCCCATGATATCAGCACCGCTTTCTTTCACCTTATCCAGTTTTTCAAAAAGTTCATCGTCAGCCCAGGGTTTAATAAAAGGGATACCATGATCTCCTGCTTCTTTAATAACACTCAAGCCGGTCTCATGGATAAAATCCGGCACACCATCGCCCGTACACCCGATAATCCCTTTTCCCTGACACCCTAAAATAATGGATTTTATATAATCTTCTTCAGAAATACCACCGCCCATATTAAAGGACACACCGCCGATGGGTGCAGCAAGAACAGGAATCGAAAGTTCTTTTCCCAAAATAGAAACCATGGTATCGGGTTCAACCACATCATGAATCAGGCGCATATTAAAATTAATCTTTTTTAAGGCATTGATATTTGCCTTGAATGAAGATGCCGTACCAATTCCACCCATGCCGGGAACTTCACCGACACAGGCATTTCCATTGCATTCTTTACACACCCTGCAATAGCCTTTCATTAAATCCTTTGCATTGTCATATATCTCTTCCATAATATTTTTTCCTTATCATTGCATCAAATCTACACTGACTATATTTATTTCTTTAATCGGATATCATATTGATCGTGCGATTTCATCAGCTTCACTGGTGCAGTACATCAAATGCCTTGGTGATTTTGCATCTCCAATCAGATGAAAATTTGCTTTGACCTTTTTCTCAAATTTTTTAGCATCCCGGATAGAACTGTGCTTTTCCGAAATCACCACAGAATCAAAACCGGTTAATGTGATATCTTCTCCGCCGGCCTTAAATACAACCCCGTCATCTGTGAATTGTTTAACCGACACATTTTTATACAAAAAGACCTTACCTTTTTTCAGCCGTTCCCTCAAGTAATACCGGTCGTTGCTGGACATTTCCTCTGCAAAACTCTTTTTGCGGTTCAGAACAACCACCTTTCTTCCCTGGTCTGCAAGAAAATCAGCTGTGATCAAACCTGTCATACCACCGCCCAAGATGATAACATTCTTTCCAACCTGCTCTTTACCGCTGATCACATCAACATTTGTCGCAAGATCCATTTTTGTTTGAAAAAGCCCTTTAATCACCGGCATATCCGGCATTGATCCTGTGGCAAGAATCACTTTGTCAGGATTGATTTCCTTGATCAAATCCAATGAAAGCTCTTTGCCATACCGGATCTCAACATCAAGTCTATCCAGCTCCTGTCTGAAAAAATCCAGGATATCGTTAAGTTCCCCGCGGCCGGGCGCTTTTGATGCAAGGGACAAAAGTCCGCCCGTATCTTGTTTTTTTTCACAGACAATGGTCTTGTGTCCTTGAAGTGCAAATTGCCGTGCTGCCGCCATACCGGCAGGTCCTGCTCCTGTGATAAGTATTTTTAAAGATTTTTCAGGTGTTTTTTCATCCTTGAGTTTATATTCCCTTCCCACATCAGGATTGACTACACAGGAGCCGGGTTCCTTGGCAAGCACAGCATGAATACATCCGAGACAGCAGCCGACACAGGGACGAATCTGTGAAATTTCACCCTTTCTGGCTTTTTCAGGATAATAGGGGTCGGCAAGAAACGACCGGCCAAAGGCAACCATGTCTGCTTTTCCCTCTTTGATAATCTGATCGGCATGGTCCGGATATTTAATCCGGCCCACGGTAATCACGGGAATGCTGACGTGTTTTTTGACTTCTTCTGCCAGATGGACAAAACAGCCATGCGGGGTGTACATGGAGGGGATGGTTAACTCTGTAGACCCGTAAACCCCACCGGAAACATGAAGGTATACAACACCGGCTTTTTCAAGCTCAGGCGCAATTCTTACCGTATCTTTAAGCTCCCATCCGTTTTCAATATAATCATTCCCATTGATTCGTATCCCAATGGGAAAGTCTTTTCCTGTCTTTGTCTGAATATCCTCTATTATTTCAAACAAAAACCGGGTCCTGTTTTCAAAAGATCCTCCATATTCATCTGTCCTGATATTACAATTGGGCGCCATGAACTGATTGATCAAGTATCCGTGAGCGCCATGGAGTTCAATAAAATCAAAACCTGCCTCCCGGCATCGCCTGGCTGAATCTCCAAAACAGGAGGCCAGTTCTTTTATTTCATCAATTTCCAAAGCTCTGACTTCACCCTTCACAACGGCAGGTGCGGGTATGGGAGAGGGGGCTACTTTTTGGGGAAGATAGGACTGGCGTCCGCCATGCATGAGCTGCACCCCGAAAAGGGTATCATGCAACTTTACTCTTTGAACCATTTTTTTAAGAGCTGGAATACAATTATCATTATACATCTGGGGAAGGTCAGGCAGTTCCTGGCCTCCGGGGTGGACACTTCCGCCCCCCACCAGCATCATGCCAACCCCGCCTTTTGCTCTTTCCACAAAATATTCAACTAATTGGTCTGTCACGCAGCAGTTTTCATCCACACCAAAGTTTATACTCATGGCAGACATTAAAAGCCTGTTTTTTGA
>JAHOYS010000201.1 GCA_019038815.1 Desulfobacterales bacterium
GATAAAGAAGCTTTTGGATTAACTTTAAAACTGGGATACAGGCTTTTCGACTATACGGCAATTGGAATCCAATACAATATAGAAGATTTTGAGATAACTAATGTTCAAGCCGATTTCACCAATATGACACCCGGATCTTTCCTGACAAGCAGTATAAGGCCTTATATTCAATATGATTCAAGGGATGACTTTTTTCTGCCAACCGAAGGAGGGAAACATAAATTTTCCATTGAATATGCCGGAGAATTTTTAGGTGGAGACATTGATTATACAAAATATCTTGTTGAAACAGGTATATTTTTCCCTCTTTTTTGGAAATTCACAGGTGCCTTGCATGCAGAAGCAGGTTATCTGGATGATAGAAGCAGCAATGATATTGATATTGATTACATCAAGTTTTATCTGGGGGGTATGAATTCAGTCAGAGGATTTGATAAGTTTGATATCAGCGGTAAGCGGGATGGAGATGTGAAAGACAGAGGAGGCGAACAATATGTTCAGTTTAATGCCGAAGTAACTTTTCCGTTTACAGAAAAATATAAAGTAGCAGGTGTGTTCTTTTATGATCGCGGTGATGTTTATAGAACCAGTGAAAATATTGATCTTGGTGATCAATTTTCAAGTTTTGGTACTGGTATTAGATGGAATTCACCGGTAGGGCCGTTAAGGATTGAATATGCCTGGGTCATTGATGGGAAAGATGTAAAAAAGAGTGGCGATGGAAAATTTGAATTTTCTGTTGGTGCTTCTTTTTAAATTTTAAATTTTTTGGAGGTTTTAATGAAAAAAACAATCGTTGTTTTAAGTTTTATAGTATTTTTTTTCGGATTTATTCCGGGAGTCTTTTGCGCGGATGCGGGTGCAGTCAAAATTGGTGTGATTAATTTTCAAGAAATTTTAAAAGAATCAAGTGCCGGGAAAATGACCCAGAAACAGCTTGGCGAGAAAGGCAATGAATTTCAAGAAAAATTAAAGACTGAGAAAACCCAATTAGATGAAATGAAAAAATCATTTGAAAGAGAAGCTCTTGTTCTGAGTCCTGAAAAACAGCAGGAAAAACAACGGGATTTTAGAATTCGGGTGAATGATTTCAAAAAAATGCAGGAAGATTTCTCCAGAAAATTTAAACAATTAGAAGTCAGCCTTTTAACTAAAATTCAAAATGAAGTCTTTCAAATAGCAAATGAAATTGGGAAAAAAGAGGGGTATTCACTCATCCTTGAAAAAAAGACTGCCGGTGTTGTTTATCATCCCGATCAACTCGATATTACCGACCAGATTATTAAAAAATATAATTTAAAAATTTCTAAAAAAAGCTAAATCCTTTTATGAAACTGTCCGTAAGTGAGATTGCAAAAACTATTCATGCCAAAGTCATTGGCGACCCTTCTTTTGTTATAAAGGGAGTTTCCTCTTTTGATGACTCAGGTGCTCATGATATTACATTTGCATGTGAAACAAAATATTTGACCAACCTTAAACAAACAAAGGCGGGAGCAGTTATAGTTCCTGATACCTTTACCGTTGATAAAAATTATTGTAAGAATATCATCTTATTGAAAACAGATAATCCCAAAGTATCTTTTTTTAAATTAGTATCAAAATTTCATCCGGAAAAAAAAATAAAGTCCTGTATCCATCACAGTGCAGATATTGGACAGCATGTTGAGGTTGGGAAAAATCCTATTATCGGATCAAATGTATTTATTGGTGATAATGTCCAGATTGGAAAGAATGCTAATCTTATGCCGGGTGTCTATATCGGAGATGATGTATCCATAGGCGATAATGCCTTAATCAAACCCAATGTCACCATAATGGAAAAAACCAGGATCGGCAAAAACGCAATTATCCATTCTGGAACTGTCATTGGCTCTGACGGGTTCGGGTTTGCTCAGAATTTCGGCAAGCATGAAAAAATTATACATACCGGATATGTTCATATCGGGGATGATGTTGAAATCGGTGCATGCAATACCATTGACAGAGGAACGCTGGGCATGACTGTTATAGGAAACGGCGTTAAAACAGATAATCTTGTTCATATTGCACACAATGTCAAGATCGGGGATAATACGTTGATTGTGGCACAGGTTGGGATTGCAGGCAGTACTGATATCGGTAAAAATGTTATTATAGCAGGCAATGCCAGTATTACAGGACATATAAAAATCGGTGACGGTTCTATTGTCGGTCCTTGTGCCGGTGTCTGCAGTGATGTCCCTGAAAATAAAATTGTATCGGGTATGCCGCATATGCCGCATGTTCGCTGGCGCAAGGTTGTAAATATAATATCCCGGTTACCGGAAATGAGAAAAAAACTTTTTTCTTTTGAAAAAAGGTTGAAAGACTTAGAAAATAAAAATGAATAAACGGAGTAAAAATGATTCAGATCCATCCCACGGCAATTATTGATCCTTTAGCTGAAATAGATGACAATGTTACAATAGGTCCCTATGTTATTGTTAAATCAGATGTCTGCATTGGTTCAGGCACCACCATTGGCCCATATACCACCATTGAACAATATGCAAATATAGGATCTGACTGCCAGATTTTCCAATATGCCTCTATTGGCGGTGCACCTCAGGACCTTAAATTCCATGGCGAAAAAACATATTTAAAGATAGGCAGAGGATCAATTATCCGGGAATTTGTGACAATTAACCGGGGAACGGAATTTGGCGGCGGCCTTACTGAATTAGGAGAAGACAATTATTTAATGGCCTATACACACATCGCCCATGATTGTAAAACCGGAAAACAGGTTATTCTCGCGAACAACTCCACTCTTGGCGGTCATATTATAATTGGTGATAATGTCACGGTAGGTGGCCTGGTTGCCATCCATCAATTCGTTCAAATCGGGGATTTTGCTTATATTGGCGGGAAATCTGCTGTGGTCAAGGATATACCGCCATATGTGATTGCTTCCGGAGATCGGGCGAGCCTCCATGGTTTGAATAATGTGGGCTTGAAACGGCATAAATTTTCAAAATCAACTCTTCGGCAGCTTAAAAAAGCTTATAGAATTGTTTTTCGAATCGGATTAACGGTTAAGCAGGCAACAGAACGTGTTAAAGCCGAAGTTGAACAAATCCCTGAAGTGAAAAATTTTATTAAATTTATTGTTGAATCCAACAGGGGTGTTACCAGATAACCTAAAGGTCACACGTAATCTGGAGGCCATGCGTAAAAAAAATGAAGATAGGACTTATAGCCGGCGGCGGACAATTCCCCATTCTTTTTTCAAAAAAGGCTGTAAAAAAAGGATATAAAGTCTTTGCTGTAGGTTTTAACTCTGAAACGGATAAAATGCTTGGGGATTATGTTGAAGATTTAAAATGGATTTACCTTGGGCAGGTTACCAAACTGATCAAATATTTCAAGCAGCACCATATTACCCAAGCAGTTATGCTGGGCAGTATTAAAAAAACAAATATTTTTAAAGATATCCGTCCTGACTTTAAAGCACTTTCGTTTATTGCAAAAACAGCCAGAACCCATGATGATTCTGTATTGACTTCATTTGCTGATTTGCTTTTGAAAGAGGGGATAAAAATTTTGCCGTCAACCTTTCTTCTCCCTGAACTGATCAGCCCTAAGGGGTGTTGGACAAAAAGAAAACCGGATAAAGCTGAAAAAAAAGATATTTTTCAGGGATGGAAGATAGCAAAAGAAATCGGAAAACTTGATATTGGACAATGTATTGTCATCAGTAACGGAACGGTTCTCGCCGTTGAAGCAATAGAGGGAACGGATGTGGCCATTAAAAGAGGCGGTCTTCTGTCTCATCATAATGGCGCAGTTGTTGTAAAACTTTCCAAGCCATCTCAGGACTTAAGGTTTGATCTGCCTTCTTCTGGTTGCCAAACCATAGAGAGTATGCATGAATCAGGAGTTACAATTCTTGTGCTTGAAGCAGAAAAATCCATTGCATTTGACCGGGATGAAATGATAACACTCGCAAATAAATATAATATATCCATACTTGGTTATACAGATGATGATATAATTTGAAGGTTGCATGTAAAATGAATTTTTTGGGCAGTTTAAGACATATCATGGTGCTTACAGGCGAACCATCCGGTGATCTGCATGCAGGACATCTTGTCAGGGAAATCAAACAATTAGACAATAATATTTATTTTTCAGGCATAGGGGGAATACATCTTGAAAATCATAATGTAGACCTTTTCTACAACATCGCAAAGCTCTCTGCAATGGGTATTACTGAAGTTCTGATGCAATTTGGACAAATAAAAAGAGCCTTTGATTTGTTCAAGGAAAAACTTAAAGAGAACACACCGGATTTAATTATACTGGTGGATTATCCGGGATTCAATTTAAAAGCTGCCCAGTTTGCCAAAGATCATTACAAGATAAAAATTTTATATTATATAACACCGAAAGTATGGGCATGGAAAAAATCAAGGCTTAAGAAGATAAAAAAATATGTTGATCATGCAGCATTAATTCTTCCTTTTGAAGAAAAAATATATAAAAAAGCTCACATTCAATCCACTTATGTGGGCAATCCATTAATGGATGAGTACCCTGAAAACATATCAAAACCATTTTTCCGATCAAATCATTTATTGCCAAAAAATAAAGAGCCTGTGATCATAGGCCTGCTTCCAGGATCCAGAAAGGCTGAGATAAAAAATCTGCTTAAAATAATGATAAACGCGGCTGATCTTATCCATCAAAAAAACCGGCAGACTTCTTTTATTATATCTCAAGCTTCTTCAATACATGAAGAAAGTATAAAAATTATTCTAAAAAAATTTAAAAAGAATTCATTGTTTCAAATCAATAATGGACCGGTTAAGGATATTTTTTTAAAATCGGATCTTGTTATTGCCGCTTCCGGTACCGTCACTCTTGAAGCTGCGCTTTGCTGTGTCCCGACCATCATTATATATAAAATGTCCACAATCAGTTATAGGCTTGCAAAACTGTTTGTAAAAATAAAATATGCCGGTTTGGCAAATTTAATCGTTAACAAAGAAATTATGCCTGAGCTCCTCCAAAACGATGCTACTCCTGAAAAAATAAGCAAGAAGGCCCTGGACATGCTTGATCACCTGGTGTCTTTTGAAAATCAGCTGCAAATGGTTAGAAAATTACTTGGAAATAAAGGGGCTTCAAAAAGGACTGCCGGCATTGCTGTAAGTCTTCTGAGAGAATCATGCCTGCGATAATAAATTTGACAAATCAACCTAAATATTATTAGAGTAATTTTATACATGAATAATACCATAGATAACAAACAAAGGATTATATTCTGCTTTGATGACTTTTGAATTGATCGTACTTATTATATGCCTTTTTTCATCTGGTTTTTTTTCTTCCTCTGAAACTGCTCTTTTTTCAATCAGCAAAGTCAAGGCACTTCATATTGCCAAAGACGGTTCTAAAACAGGGCTTTTGATTCTGAAAATGAAAGAAGATTCTCATACACTTTTAACGACTATCCTGATTGGGAATAATCTTGTAAATATCGGTGCTTCCGCCATTGCAACATCTATTGCAATTTCATATTTTAAATCCAATGCTGTTGGGATTGCAACTGGTGTAATGACATTACTTATTCTTGTTTTTGGTGAAATTTTTCCTAAATCATTTGCCAACCATAATAATGTTCTCGTGGCCAGGATTGTGATTTATCCGCTTTACTGGCTGTCAAAATTATTATTTCCTTTGATTTATTTATTGAATTTTATACCTAAATTGCACGAGACAATTGATACTTCCCATGAAACTGTAACGGAAGATGAATTGATGACCATGGTTGAAGTGGTTGAAGAAGAAGGAGAAATTAAAGAAGAAGAAAAAGAATTCATTACAAATATTTTTGAATTTGATGACACCTCATGTTCTGAAATAATGACTCCCCGGGCAGATATGTTTGTGATAGACGTATCACAGGATATGGATATTGAAAACATTATCAAAACAGGATATTCCAGGATTCCGGTTATTGAAGACAGTATTGATAATATTATTGGAATTTTGCATGTAAAAAATTTATTTGCAAGTTTTCAAAAGTCCTGCGCATCTGATTTCAATATGCCATTAGATGTAAAACAAATCATGAAAAAACCATATTTTATTCCTGAATCCAAAAAACTTGATTCCCTGTTACATGACTTTAAACAGAAAAAAAATCATATTGCAGTAATTGTGGATGAACATGGCGGTATATCCGGCATTGTAACTCTTGAGGACGTTGTTGAAGAAATCGTTGGTGAAATTGTTGATGAAACTGACAAACCAATCTCTGATATTGTAAAGCTTAAAGGGAATAAATGGCTGGTTACAGGAAAGATTGATATTGATGATTTGAATAAAGAAATTAAAATTAAAATTCCGGAATCAAATACATATGATACATTTTCAGGATTTTTCCTTGATCAGATAGGCCGGATTCCAAACCCGGGTGAGTCTATTACCATGGATAACTGGATGGCAACAGTTAAAGATATGGATGGCAACAGAATAAAAAATTTTATTCTTGAAAAAGTATAATTTTTCTTGAACTTAGATAAGGAAACGATAATATGGTAATTGCAGACAAATTTTTTACATTTTTTTGGTATTTTTTTAAAAGATTTCATAGTCTGTGGTGAGATTATCGTTTCAACATATTTAAAAAACAATCAAAACCGCAGCAGATGAAATACCTGATGCGGTTTTTTTATTAATTAAAACGGTGTATATAGCAGTTATGGATGAAAAACGATCTGAGAATAATTTAAGTGGGCTTAGGTACCAAATTGACAGTATTGATGCTGATATTTTGGCTTTGATTAATCAAAGGCTTGAAATTGGTAGAAAAGTTGGGGAAATTAAAAAGAAAAAAGGCGGCCGGATACTTGATCGTTCCCGGGAAAAAAAAGTCCTTGCAAAACTGTCCAAAATGAATCAAGGTCCTGCTGATAAAGAATTATTAAAATACATTTTCAACGTTATTATTACAGCTACCAGAGAAATTCAAAAACCAAAAACCATATCTTTTCTAGGCCCTGAAGCAAGCTATACACATATCGCGGCACTGGCGCATTTTAAACATTCAGGGAATTTTATCGAACAGCCGAATTTATATGAAATTTTCAGGGAAGTGGAAAAAAGGGAAAGTCATTTCGGGGTAGTTCCTGTTGAAAACTCAATAGAAGGCGCTGTAAATCATACACTTGATCTGTTTGCCGATTTTGATTTGCATATTTGTGCTGAGCACTATGAACCTGTTTCCCATGCTCTGTTGTCCATAACAGGCGAACCAGAACATGTTGAAAAAATTTGCTCTCACCCCCAGGCGCTGGCTCAATGCAGAACCTGGATTAAAAAAAAGTTTGCATATGCTGATATAATTGAAACCAGCAGTACATCCAAAGCCGCGCTTCTGGCCTCTGAAGACAAAAGAATAGCAGCCATTGCAAGCAGACAGGCCGCTCATATTTATGAATTACAGGCTGTTGAATCAAAAATAGAAGATTATTCTGGAAATATTACAAGATTCCTTATAATCGGCAAAGATATGCCGGACCAGACAGGAAATGATAAAACTTCTATCATGTTTGCAACTTCCCATGTGCCTGGCGCCTTGTTTAAAACGCTTGAACCCGTTGACAGGGCAGGACTGAATATGCTGAAGCTTGAATCCAGACCCACACGGCATCACGACTGGAGTTATTATTTCTTTCTTGATATTGAAGGGCACAAACTGGACAAATCTGTTTCTCAGACCATTGAAGAAATTAAAAAACATTGCCTGTCACTGAAAATACTTGGATCTTATCCGGTTTATGTTAAAGAGGAAGCATGATTGATTCTAACACACAACTTTATTGTATTTTTGGAAACCCGGTCAGACATTCCAAAAGCCCTGCAATTCACAATGCATGTTTTCAACATCATCATATTAATGCAGTTTACCTTGCCTTTGGAGTTGACGAAATTTCAAAGGGTATCACAGCTATGAGAAGCTTAAACATTAAAGGGGCTTCAGTTACAATACCATTTAAACAATCCATAATGAATTATCTTGACCGGATTGATAAAGATGCGTTGAACATTGGTGCAGTAAACACTATTGTGAACAAGGATGGAAAACTTCTGGGATATAACACTGACTTTAAGGCTGCCATTACCCCTTTAAAACCAATCGGCATCAAGGATAAAAGGGTCTGCATAATTGGTGCCGGCGGAGCAGCACAGGCGGTTGCATATGGTATACATAAAGAAAAGGGCAAAATTGTCATGATCAACAGAAACAAAGAGAGGGGGGAAAGCCTGTCTCTAAAGTATAAGGCAGATTTTATTCCAATGGATGAAATTGATAAAATGGATGATATAAACGCAGATATTATTATCAATACTACATCCATTGGCATGCACCCGAATATTGATAATCTGGCTTTTCCTTCCAATCATATGAATTCGCAGATGGTTGTCATGGATATTGTTTATAATCCATTGAGAACAAAACTGCTGTCTGAGGCACAAAAAAGAGGGTGTAAAACCATTGACGGACTGTCCATGTTCCTTTATCAGGGTGCAGCACAATTTAAATTATGGACCGGCATATCACCTGATATGGAACTTATGCGGCAGGCAGTGATAAATGGAGACAATTAATTGAAACAAATCGTTCCAAAAAAAATTAAAGATCAGTCGGTTGTGATTCCAGGGTCAAAAAGCATTTCACACCGCATGATGATTTGTGCATCCCTTTCCAATGGCATATCAAACATTGAAAACCTTCTTCAAAGTGATGATATAAAACTCACCATGGATGCGCTTAAATACATGGGGGTAAAAATTGACCGGGTTTCCGGCAGCTATTACAGGGTTTCAGGTTTTGGAGGAAACCCTCAACCCTGTAACAAAGATATTTATCTTGGCAATTCAGGTACCTCCATGCGGCTTCTTGCAGGAATCGCAGCTCTTGGGAACACTGAGTATATTCTTACAGGAAACAAGAGAATGCGTGAACGTCCCATGAAAGAGTTACTTGATGCATTAACCATGTTGGGGATTTATGCAAAATCAGAAAGCAAAACAGGGACACCACCCGTTCATATCAAGGGAAATACCAGGGAAGGGGGAAAAGTTAAAATTGACTGTTCCAAAAGCAGCCAGTATTTATCTTCTCTTCTAATGATGGGGGCATTGATGAAAAAGGGCCTTGATATCAGCCTTAAAGGGCCGCCTGTATCATCTCCTTATATTGACTTGACCATTGATATTATGAAAAAATTTAAAGTTAATGCACATCAAATTGATACCACCAGTTACAGAGTCTCAGGACAGCAGTCTTATGTTCCCGGAGATTTTTTTGTTGAACCTGATCTTTCCAATGCCGGCTATTTCTGGGCTATTGGTGCGGTTACAGGAAAAATGGTATCCATAAAAAATATCAGCAAAAATTCTTTACAAGGCGATTTAAAACAGGTTAAAATTTTGGAACAGATGGGTTGTACCCTTAAAATTGAAGATAACCAGATCGGTGTTTGCGGGTCCTGCCTTAATGGAGTTGATGTGGATATGTCTGATACCCCGGATGCAGTTCCTGCCATTGCTGTTGCAGCAAGCTTTGCCAAAGGGAAGACCAGAATAAGTAACATTAAACATTTGCGTGAAAAAGAGTGTGACCGGATTGATGCTGTCTCTTCACAGCTTATAAAAATGGGTATAGAAGTAAAGCAAGGGGAGGATTATCTGGAAATCACCGGTGGTGAGCCAAAGGGAGCAAGAATAGAAACGTTTAATGATCATAGAATTGCCATGGCATTTTCCATTCCCGGTCTTATAGTCCGGGGTGTGGAAATTGAAAATGAAACATGTGTTGAAAAATCCTTCCCAAATTTCTGGCAGATTTTTGAGGCTTTGTAGTGAGAATTTTATGAAAATCTTTCTCATTGGCTACAGGTGTACCGGAAAGACGACCATAGGAAAAATTCTTGCTGATCGTCTTGATTTTGACTTTATTGACACGGATCGCCTCATTGAACAACATGCTGAATCAACTATTCTGGAAATTGTTGAAAACTATGGATGGGAAAAATTTCGACAATTAGAAAGCCAGATACTTTTTAATACAAAAAACAATAAAAAAGCAGTCATTGCCACGGGGGGCGGTATTATTACAGATCACGAAAATCAGGACTTTATTAAAAAATCCGGGTTTACTGTCTGGCTTGATGCTGATATCAAGACAATCATGTTCCGATTAAATGCGGATAAGAAAACAAGAGAATCCAGACCGTCACTTACCAATAAAAATCTTTTAAAAGAAACAGATGAATTAATAAAGCTAAGAAAGCCTTTATATAAGCGGAGCGCCCATATAAAGGTTGATACCAGTTTTCTCACACCGGAAGAAATCGTTAATATTATTGAAGGAGATTATTTTAATGTCCGGTAGCAGCTTTGGAAAAGCATTTAATATCACTACCTTTGGAGAATCACATGGTAAAGGAACAGGCGTTGTGATTCAAGGTTGTCCCCCGGGTCTTACGATTGATAAGACGATCATACAAAAAGCCCTTGATAAAAGAAAGCCGGGTTGTGGGGTATCCGGTACAAAAAGAAAAGAACCGGACAATCCCATTATTTTATCGGGTATATTTAACGGGCAGACCACAGGGACTCCCATTATGATCATGATAGAAAATAAGGATGCAAAATCAAAATCATATAAACAGATTGCCTCCCTTTTCAGACCGGGTCATGGAGATTACACTTATCAGGCCAAATACGGTATCCGGGATTACAGGGGCGGAGGAAGGGCTTCTGCAAGGGAGACTGCTGCAAGAGTTGCGGCAGGTGCAATTGCTCAACTGATACTTGATCAATACAATATCACAATAAAAAGTTATACACTGGAGCTTGGTGGTATCAGGGCAACCAATATTAATAATTTATCTGAAAAAGAACAAAGCAGCCTGCAATGTCCTGATCTGGAAGCCACTAAAAAGATGGAAAAAAGAATCAAAGATGTCAAAAAACAAGGGGACTCTTTAGGTGGTGTCGTTGAAATTATGGCATCAAATGTACCTGCGGGTTTAGGAGAACCTGTTTTTGACAAGCTTGATGCGGATATTGCCAAAGCTTTGATGAGTATCGGGGCTGTCAAAGCCGTTGAAATTGGTGCAGGAACGGGTGCTTCGCAAGTGACAGGCTTTGAGAACAATGACCAGATTTTACCGGATGGATTTCAAACAAACCATTCAGGCGGCATTCTGGCAGGGATTTCAAACGGGGATGATATTATTGCAAGAGTTCATGTCAAGCCCATCCCATCTATTCTAAAAACACAGCAGACCATTGATGAAAATGGTAATGCAACCCGGATTTCTACTGAAGGCCGTCATGATATATGTGCCATTCCAAGAATTAACAAGGTCTGTGAGGCCATGATGGCAATTGTACTCACAGACCATTTATTACGCCAGAAATCCTTAACTTGACTGGTTTTATTTTTTTATAATATCAGATTCAAGTTTATCAGCAATTTCAATTGCTGTGGTTAAGGCGTCATTGATCATAAATAATTGAATTTTTAGAGTTTTTAGTGAAGCAGGGGTTGCAGAAATCTTTTCTGTACTGGAAAAAAGCTGTGCAAGCTCCTTGGATTTTTTTGCAAACTCGAATAGTTTTTCGCTGAAATTTACAATTTCACCAGTCCATTTGTCTCTTTCTTCCTTGGAAATATCAATATTTGCATTACCGGTTCCATTGATGAGATGATCAATCTGATAGTCTTCAGGGTTTGCAATTATTTCATACATGTGATTCTCCTTTCAAAACGCGTTCATACCAACATTAAATGTCACAGGCCAAGAATATTTTATCAATGTGTTTAAGTCAAGCTTTGTACTATCAAAACATTACGGATTCATTATCCCTGATTGAAAAGAAACGAAATCAAATCACCTTTGGTGTACAGAATCTTAAGTACGGCAAGGTAGTAGATGTATTTGGCATCTAAGATTCTTCTCTGGGCAGTAACCAGTAAAGTGTTGGCATCCATCATATCAATACTGTCCGCCATGCCGTATTTGAACTGCATTTGAACCGCATTGTAGTTTTCCTGTGCAAATTTTAACTCATCCTGCAAATACAATAATGTACTTTTTGCAGTTTCGTAATCCAGAAAAGAAATTTGTGAATCCAGAATTATTTTCTTTTCCTGCAGGACCAATGCATTTTTTGCTTTCCTCTGGGCTGCAAGAGCCTGCCTGATCTCGGCTCTCCTCAATCCCCCGTCAAATAAGGTAAATACAAGTTCCCCTGTGAAATAAGCATCTTCCGTGTCCCTGGAACTGGAATCATACTTGATATCCGTCTCTTTGTATCCGGCTTCAAGTGAAACTGTGGGCCAATAATTGCTTTTTTCAAATTTAATAGTTTTCTCGGCGATTTCAAGATTTTTTATTGTTTCTTTTATTTCTGCCCTGTTTTTCAGTGCACACGCCTGGATATCCTCCAGGGTACAGTGATAATTTTCAATACCGGCAATATTTTCTTTTTTAAGGTCAAATTCATCTTCAATCTCGACAAGATTACGCAAAACCGCCTTGTTCTGTGATATACTGTTTTTTATCTTTACCTGGTCGGTCAAAGATTTTGATAATTCTGCTTCAGCTCTGTATAAATCAGTTTTAGTTACATTTCCAACACTTAATTTTTCTTTTACAGCATCCCTGTGAGTGGTCAGACGTTTTACATCTGATTGTGCTATTTCAAGAAATCTTTGTGTGCTTAAAATATTGTAATAGGCCTGGGCCACCTGCAACAAATACTGGGAACGAATGCTTTCAAGGGAAAATTCTTTGCCTTCAATGGTTCTTTTTGTAACATCCAGAGCAATCAACTCTTTTCCATTGAGTGTAAATGACTGAGTTAACTTAATACCCAGTGTCAGGGTATCGGGAGCAGAGCTATCCTCATCTTTATATTCCTTCATGCTGCCATAGGCTGTGGCTCTTGGTATTAAGACGGATAATGCTCTGGCCTTGTCCTGTTGAGCGATATAGACATCATCCTGGGCAATCTTAATTGTCTCACTATGTTTATAGGCAAGTTGTGTTAATTCATAGAGAGAATAAGTTGTTTGACAATATGCAGGAATCTGGCTGAGACCAATAATAAAGATGATGAAAAATAATTGAATTGGCGTTTTATTCATTTTGTGTCCTCATAAATTGGAAATTAAAATATGCTTTACAATATTATCATTTTGTAACCGGCGTCAAGTTTACAAAATATTAAAAAATAGATAAATATTTATTTTTGTGATATGAAACACCAAAATTATATAACCAAAATTTTACTATAATAAGGAGATTAAAATGGAATCCATTCCAAAAACTCAATTTGACGATCTTTCTCTTGTCAGACAGGGTAAGGTCCGTGATATCTTTGACACGGGAGAGTCCCTGTTAATGGTTACTACTGACAGACTTTCCGCATTTGATGTTGTATTGCCGGATATTATCCCTGACAAGGGAAAAGTTTTAAACCAGATATCTGTATTCTGGTTTAAAAAAATGGAAAATATTGTTAAAAACCATATCATCACAACCAATGTAAACGAGTATCCTGAAGAATTCAAACCGTATTCAGAGGCTTTGGATAAACGAAGTATGCTGGTAAAAAAAGCCGAACCGCTTCCGGTTGAATGTATTGTGAGAGGGTACATAACAGGATCAGGCTGGAGTTCCTATCAAAAAGAAGGTCATGTCTGCGGGATCAAATTGCCCAAAGGCTTAAAGGAATCAGACAAGCTTGCACAGCCCCTTTTTACACCTTCAACTAAAGCTGAGGTCGGTGATCATGATATTAATATCAGCTTTGATGAAGCCGCTAAGCTGGTTGGTAATGAAACCGCTTGCAAATTAAGGGACTTAAGCCTTGAACTATATCAAAAAGGATCTGAATATGCCCTTACCAAAGGAATTATCATTGCTGATACTAAATTTGAATTTGGTATTTTAGAAGGAAAAATTATCCTTATCGATGAAATCCTTACTCCTGATTCATCCAGATTCTGGCCGTTAAACGATTATGAACCCGGAAGAGGGCAGAACAGTTTTGATAAGCAATATGTCAGGGACTGGCTCATTGATTCCGGATGGGATAAAAAACATCCGGGCCCCAAACTGCCCCGGGAAGTTGTTGATACGACAGCAAAGACATATAAAGACATTTTCACACGTTTGACAGGTGAAAATGTCTGATCTTTTATGCAAAATAAATATTTTGGATATTGATCTGACAGACAAACGATATAAAATTTCATTTGCAGAAGATGATATAACATTTCTTGCACACTCAATTAAGGAAACAGGCCTGATTACCCCTCCGGTTGTCAGGCCGTTAAATAATAAATTTGTCATTATTTCGGGATTTAACAGGATCAGGGCACTGATTTATAATAACCGGCTTTATAATAATGAAACAAAAATAGTTGTATATAAAACAAAACCGGACATTACAGACTGTTCTTGTCTTGTGAAAGCCATAGCAGCTCTTGCTTTTAAAAGACCGTTAACTCATTCTGAACTCATAATAAGCACCAGACGTCTTTATCAATTCTTGGATAAAAAACAGATCGCAAAAAAATCCGCCGCCATTTTTAATATAGAGTTTAATGTCAGATTTGTAGAGGATTTATTGACTATTGGTGCTTTGCCTGATCCAGCTTTTGAATTAATCCATTCCGGCAATCTGTCTTTCAAATCAGCCAAAAGGATTTCGTCTTATGGAGAAAATATCATAAAGGTCTTTTTAACTATTTTTTCGAAAATCAAAGCATCAAGTAACAACCAACTTGAAATTATACTGCATATAATGGAAATTTCTGCAAGAGATGCCATTAAACCAGAAAGTCTTTTAAAGAATAAAGAGATGCAATCCATTCTTTTTGATGAAAATAAAGATCCTGGATTAAAAACCAAAGATCTACGAGCCTGGCTCTTTGAACAGCGGTTTCCAACTATTTTCAAGGCGCATCAAATGGTCCGGGAAAAAATCACATCTATAAAATTTAAAAACAATATAAAATTTCTACCGCCACAGAACTTTGAAAGTCAAAACTTCTCCATTTCCTTTACTGCCAAAAATTACAGCGAATTTGCAGCAAGTGTTCAGAATCTCAATACTGCTTTAGAAAACAGGGAATTAAAAGAAATTTTTAACCAATGAAAATCGACACTCTTTTTATTGATAAAGCAATACCACGGGATTTTGAAACAGATTATATAATATCCAGGCTTAAAACTGATCCCCAATGGATAGAAGACTCAAGAGAAGTCTATGATTTTATCAATGATGCTGATGATCCCGTTTCAAAGGCCAAAAAAACACTTTATATTACGCATAACAAGGGAGCGGTCATCAAAGAATGTCCTGGAACCAGTTTTTATACCTGTTGTGATTATACCATTCTTCATACAGGCACATTCTGCACTATGGATTGTTCATATTGCATTCTTCAGGCATATTTTCATCCGCCTGTTCTTCAATATTTTGCAGGGCTTGAAACTCTTGGTCACAATCTTGAGAAAATATTTTGCCAGGATAAAATATTTAGAATCGGAACAGGAGAATATACAGATTCACTTATCTGGGAAAAAATCAGTCTCCAGCCCAAATTTCTTGTTGAAACATTTGCAAGACAGAATAATTGTCTTTTGGAACTCAAAACCAAAACCGTTAATATTGAATCCCTGCTTCCCCTTGAGCACAACGGTAAAACCGTTATTGCATGGTCATTGAACACACCGGATATTATCAGTTCAGAAGAAAAGGGTACAGCATCGCTTAAAGCCCGTCTTGAGGCAGCCAGGCGTGTCGAGTCAAAGGGTTACAAACTCGCATTTCATTTTGATCCGCTGGTGATTTATCCGGAATGTGAAATCCAATATAAAAAAGTGATCCATCAAATTTTTGAACATGTCAGCAGTGAAAATATTGTATGGATCAGCATCGGTTCTTTTCGGTTCATGCCTAAGTTAAAGCAGATCATTGAACAACGATTCAACCATTCAACCATCTGTTATGGTGAGTTTATTACCGGACTTGATAATAAGATGAGATATTTCAAACCATTAAGAATAAAGCTTTACAAACAAATTATTTCATGCATAAAAGAACATGCCCCGGATCTGCTGATATATTTTTGCATGGAAGACGAAGAAGTCTGGGAAAAATGTATGGGATTGTTCCCAAAAAAGGAAGGGGAACTTGGACACATTTTAGATAGAAGTGCGGCTGCACACTGCAATTTAAATTCTAATTTTTTGTAAACAAAAGGGGTTTATGAAACTTGCCTTAATCGTCAATCCTTATGCGGGTGGGAAAAAAGGTGAAAAACTGCTGCCTTTGATTGAAAAAAAACTTTCTTTAAACCGTATTGACTTTCATACCTATGTTTCCCTTTACCATGGACATATTTTTAAAATTATCTCCGAGCTTAAAATAAAAGAGTATGATGCCATTATTTCCATAGGCGGTGATGGAACTAATTTTTATGTCTTAAATGGCCTTTTAGCTAATTTTAAACCTAAAAAGATTCCGCCTCTTGGTATTATTCCTATTGGTTCAGGGAACTCTTTTGCTAAAGATTTAAATATTCATCATTATGAGGACGGCATCAGGTCGATTGTTGAAAACAATCCAAGATGGATAGATGTTTGCTCTTTTACACAGGCCGAAAAAAAGTTTTATTTTGTAAATCTGACAGGGTTGGGATTTGTAACGGATGTGGCAAAAACAGCTCAGAAGTTCAAATACTTTGGGGATTTTTCCTACATTATAGGTGTTTTGTACAGAACTGCAAAACTTTGTTTTCATTACATGGAACTTGAAATTGATGGAAAAATAATATCCGGGGAAAATTGTTTTGTTGAGTTTTGCAATTCACGCTTTACCGGCGGAAATATGTTGATGGCCCCTGATGCCAAGATTGATGATGGTTACATGGATATTATTATTGCAGGCAAATTATCCAGGACAAGTCTTTTGGCAACCCTGCCAAAAATTTTTAAGGGAACCCATATTGACCATCCTGCGGTAAGGCATTTTACGGCCCGAAAAGCAAAAATAAAAACATGGCCGGCTAAAACCTTATTGCCGGATGGAGAAGTATTTGGGACCACACCCACCACTATAAATGTGCACCACAAAATGATAAGGTATCTTTAGTTGAATAAGGTATTTTCAATATTTTTATGGATCATCGGCGGGACTTTTTTTTTATTCTCATTTTTTATTCTTGTTTTCTGCCTGTTTTTGTTACCTCAAAAAACCACTTTCAATGTTGCCAGATTTCTATTTAATATTTTAATCAGGTTAATGGGAATCAAGCTTGTTGTAACCGGCAAGGAAAACATCCGGCCTGATCAGCCTTACCTGATCATGGGAAACCACCAGAGCCTTTTTGATATTTTCGTCATTCCGGCGGCTATTCCCCTATGTTTTATCGGAGTGGAGGCTGCCTATCATTTTTCCTTGCCTGTCTGGGGATATCTGATCCGGAAATGGGGATGCATCCCCATAGAAAGGAACAATCTTAAAAATGCCATTTCAAGCCTTGAGATGGCAAAGAAGGTGCTCTTGTCCGGGATGAACATTGGTATACTGCCTGAAGGACACAGGACGCTTACAGGAGAAATAGCACCCTTTAAAAAAGGACCGTTTTATTTGGCCAAAGATGCCAATGCAGACATTCTACCGTTCGCAACAACTGGTTTGTTTAATTATCATCAAAAATCAAGCTTGATTTTAAGGCCGGGAAAGGTGAAAGTAAATATTGGGAAACCGGTTCCTTATGATACATTTAAAGATTTATCCGTAGAGGAAATAAGGCAAAAGCTTTTTGATAATATCTGCAAATTAAGCCAACAATAAACCCGGGAAGTTAAAAACATTATATTCAACTCAACTGCCCGGGTTTTATTTTTCAATCAGAGTACAGGCTTGTTTATTTGCGCTCTTCTTTTTCAGCGGTTACCCTGTCAATGACTTTTTGTGCCATATCACCCGGAACGACATCATATTGTTCAAATTCCATTGTAAAGGTTCCTCTTCCTCCTGTCATGGAACTTAAATCAGGAGCATACCTCAGTATTTCAGCCATGGGAACCAGGGCATTAATTATCTGTTTATCATCTTCGGAATCCATTCCAAGAACCCTGCCGCGCCGGGAATTTAAGTCTCCCATAATATCACCTGTGCTGTCATCCGGTACTTTTACTGAAATTTTCATAACAGGTTCAAGTAACACTGCTTTTGCATCCACAGCAGCTTTTTTAAAGGCAAGGATTCCAGCCATTTTAAATGCCATTTCAGAGGAATCAACAGAATGATAAGATCCAAAATCAACAGTTACCCTGAAATCAACACAGGGAAATCCTGCCAGGATACCTGCCGTGGATGCTTCCCTGACACCAGCTTCCACTGCCGGGATATAATTTTTAGGAATAACACCGCCCACAATTTTATCCACAAATTCAAATCCTTTGCCTTTTGGAAGGGGTTCCAGAACAATCCAGCAGTCACCATACTGACCATGACCTCCTGATTGTTTTTTGTGTTTCCCCTGAACACGGATTTTTTTCTTAAAGGTTTCCCGATACGCCACCTTTGGTGTCTCAATGTCCATGCCCACATTAAATTTTCTCTGAATTTTTTCAGCACTCACCTCTATATGAACAAGACCTCTGCCTGAAAGAACGGTCTGTCGAGTTTCTTCATTCCTGTTCAACAGAAGTCCGGTATCTTCTTCAAGAATTTTTCTGACGGCCTCATGAATTTTGTCTTCATCGTTTTTTGATTTGGGTGAAATAGCAAAGGAGATGACAGGCGGCATGGGCTTGGGTGCCGGAATCTGGATATCTTTTCCACTTGTTAATGTGTCACCGGTCAATGTATTTTTAAGTTTTGCAACGGCAACAATAGATCCCGGAAGAGCACTGGTTATGGTATTTTGTTCCTTGCCCGCAATTTCAAGAAGCTGTGAAAATCTCTCTTTTGTATCCTTTGTTGTATTAACAACATTGCCTTCTTTTCCAAGACTTCCTGAAATAACTCTAAAAAGAGAAAGTCTTCCTGCATACGGATCAACAATTGTATTGAAAACAAAGCCGCAGAATTCTGCATCCGGATCGGGAGAAACAATAATATCTTCACCTTTTGCATCTTTTGCAGTCCAGTCGCCTCTATCTAATGGAGAGGGCATATAATCATTGATAATATCAGAAATCGTATCAATACCGATCATTTTTGTGGCGGAACAACAAATGGCCGGATAAAACTCGGCATTCTGAACTCCCTGTCTGAATCCTGCTTTAAGTTCATCTTCTGTAATGTCTTCACCTTCCAGATATTTTTCAAGAAGATCATCATCAAGCTCAGCTACATTTTCAATAAACTCTTCTTTTGCCATTTCAATGTCATCTGACAGGTCAGAGGGCAAATCAACCTTGCCTGGTTTTCCATCTGCATCATATTCAAAGGCCTGGCCTGAAATAATATCCACAAATCCTTTAAAGCCATCTTCAGAACCAATGGGATAACAAATAGGAACAATCTTCTTTTTAAGCGCTGTTTTGCAGGCCTTAATACAGGTTGAAAAATCCGATCTTTCCCGGTCCAGTTTATTCACAATAACAAAGCCGGGCAAATTATATTCCAATGCACTGGCTGCGGCTTCCTCGGTCATGGCAGAAGGTCCGCCAACCCCGTCAATTACAAATGCCATGCAGTCTGCAACAGGAAAGCATGTTTTAGAAGCAGAGAAAAAATTTTGATCGCCAGGAGTATCCATCAAAGTAATTGTATGTTTATTATGCGTATATTTAATAAATGATGTATTAATACTCTGCTGTTTCCTGGTTTCTTCAGGCTGAAAATCCATGACGGTATTTCCTTCTTCAACCTTTCCAAGACGGTTGGTAACTCCGGCTTTAAATAGCATAGCCTCAGCAAGAGTTGTCTTGCCTGCACCTCCATGGCCAGCCAGAGCCACATTTCTCATGGTTTTAATTTCTTCGCTCATTACTGCTCCTTATAAACAATTAATAAAAAGTTATATTTAAATAATCGAATTTAAATAAAATTAATAGTGTTATTTTAAATTTTCTTTAAAAGTTAAGAATATAATATACTCAATATTTCCTTTCGGACCTGAAATAGGGGAGGGGACCACCTGATTTACCAGGTATCCGCGCCCATTAAAAAAAACTTTTAAGTCTTCTATAACTTTTTTTCTAATTTCAGGATCCTTTACAACACCACCCTTGCCAACATTTTTCTTTCCTGCTTCAAATTGAGGTTTAATCAGTGCCAGTACTTTTGTACCATCCCTCATAAATTTTTCAGCCGAAGGAATAACCAGTTTAAGTGAGATAAATGAAGTATCCGCTACAACCATATCAACTTTTTCATTGATTACTTCATAGGGCATATGCCGGATATTGGTTCTCTCAATAACCTTTACCCGTAAATTTTGTCTCAAAGACCAGTCAAACTGCCCATATCCCACATCTACTGCATATACTTTGTCTGCCCCATACTGAAGCAGGCAATCAGTAAACCCGCCTGTTGAAGCACCAATATCAAGGCAAGTCAGGTTTTTCACTGATACCGGAATACTATTTAACGCTTTTTCAAGCTTAAGTCCCCCCCGACTGACAAAGGGATTGTTATCCTGCTTTACAATAACTTTTTGATCATGTGCAATCAAAGTTCCCGGCTTATCTGTACACATATCATTCACACTTACTTTGCCGGCCATGATCAGTGCTTTTGCCCGCTGCCGGGATTTAACCCATCCTTTTTCAACAAGAAGGCTGTCAAGCCTGGTTTTATTTTTTAACCCCTTATTCAATAGTGCTGCCATGTAATTTTAATGCCGAATTTACAATAGCTGTACTGTCTATTCCATAGTCCCGTCTTAAAATATCTTGAGGACCATGTTCAACAAATTTATTTTTAATGCCAATCCTTTTTATCGGAAATTCTGCCACACCTTTATCTGCAAGCATTTCCAGAACAGCAGATCCAAATCCTCCATCAAGAACATGGTCTTCAACGATGATGGTTTTCCTGATTTTCAATACATGTTCACAGATCAGTTCGGCATCAAGGGGTTTGACAAACCTGGCATTAATTATAGTTACACTGATACCATGGTCTTTCAGTTGTTCGCAGGCTTTTAAAGCCTCACAAACTGATTTACCAACGGCGATAATGAGCAGGTCATGACCTTCACATATCACCTTGCCTTTTCCAATTTCCAATGGTTGAGGATGATCCTCAATTTGAATACCAAGCCCCATGCCTCTTGGATATCTTATGGCAACAGGACCATCATGTTTGACAGCTGTTGAAAGCATTCTTGCCAGCTCATTTTCATCACCTGGTGCCATAATTGTCATATTCGGCATGCAGCGAAGGTATGAATAATCAAAAAGACCATGATGAGTGGGACCGTCTTTGCCAACAATACCACCCCGGTCAATGGCAAATATAACCGGATGCGCATCAATACAGACATCATGAAGAATTTGATCAAAGGCTCTTTGTAAAAAAGTGGAATAAATGGCAACAACAGGTTTTAATCCTCTGGATGCAAGCCCTGCTGAAAATGTAACTGCGTGCTGTTCTGCAATACCCACATCAAAAAACCTGTCCGGATATTGTTGAGAAAATTCAAGCAGGCCGGTACCCTCCGGCATGGCAGCCGTCACTGCAACTATTTTTTTATTGGTTTTAGCAAGCTTGACCATTTGAGAGCCAAATACCTGGGTATAGCTTGGAATCGCGTTGGGTGTTTTTTTGCTTTTGCCTGTATCAACTGCAAAGGAATCCACTCCATGAAAATATATTGGATTCTTTTCCGCAGGCTCATATCCTTTGCCTTTGACGGTTGTAACATGTAAAAGAACCGGATCTTTAGGGTTTTTGATGTTTGTGAGAATATCGATCAAATGATCCAGATTATGTCCATCAATAGGCCCGAAATAATCAAAACCAAAAGCTTCAAACAACATGCCCGGTGTAATAAATGTTTTAAAGGACTCTTCAGATCGTTTGGCAATATTGTAAATATCATCACCAATTTTGGGCAGAGATTTTAAAAATGCACCAAACTGATTTCTCATGGATTGAAGAGATTTGGCTGAAAAAGTCCGGCTTAAAAATGAAGACAGTGCGCCCACATTAGGAGAGATGGACATGTCGTTGTCATTTAAAATAACAATAAGGTTGCGTTTTGAATCCCCGGTCTGATTCAATCCTTCATAGGCCAGGCCTGCAGTTAAAGAACCATCTCCGATAACTGAAATAACATCAGACGTATCCTTGTTTAAATATTTGGCATAACAGATCCCAAGACCGGCAGAGATAGAGGTCGAGGAATGCCCCACTGTGAACCCGTCATACGGACTTTCTTTAATTTTTGAAAAACCGGATATGCCTTTATACTGACGCAGGCTGTCAAAGACATCATTTCTTCCGGTAATCAATTTATGAGCATAAGACTGATGCCCGACATCCCATATCAATGTGTCCTTTGGCAGATCAAAGACATAATGGATTGCCAGTGTCAATTCCACAGCCCCCAGGCTTGATGCAAGATGGCCGCCGTTTTTTGATACCACATCAATAATTCTTTTGCGGATTTCACCTGCCAGAAGTTTTAATTCAGCCCTGGTGAGCTGTTTAATATCTTTAGATGTTTTTATTTGTTCAAGAAGGCTCAAAATTTTTTAATCTCAATTTCTGTTAATGGTTCCTGTTAATAATATAATTCGCAATTGCTCTTAAAGGAATCGCGGTTTCATCAAACTTAGAAATTGTCTCGATGGCATCATCAATAAGTTTTTTCGCATATTTTTTTGACTCATCAAGACCGATAATCGCCGGAAAGGTCATTTTATCATTCAATGCATCAGACCCGACAGTCTTTCCCATTATTTCCGGATCACCTTCAATATTCAAAATATCATCCACAACCTGAAACGCCAGACCTATTTTATCGGCATAAGTAATTAATTTTTTAATTGTTTCAGCATCCGCATCCACACTTACAGCGCCTGCTTCAACACTGGCTGTTATCATTCTGCCGGTTTTAAGCGCATGTATTTTTTTCAGATGAGTCAAGCTGTCTCTTTGTTGCGATTGATACGACTGCATATCAAGCATCTGTCCTTGAATCATGCCTTTAATGCCCGCAGCTTGCGAAATTTTGGCAATCAATTTGATTCTTGTCTGAACATCCGGGTATATTTTAAAAACTTGTTCCGGCTGAGAAATAATATTAAACGCGTGGGTTAACAAGGCATCTCCGGCCAGAATGGCAGTAGCCTCACAAAATTTTTTGTGGCAGGTCGGCAGCCCGCGCCTTAAGTCATCATTATCCATGGCAGGCAAATCATCGTGAATCAGAGAATATGTATGGATCATTTCAATAGCACAAGAGGCGGGCAGGGCGATCAAAAAATTCTTTTTGCAGGCCTGGGCAGCAGCCATTGACAGAACAGGGCGCAGTCTTTTTCCCCCGGCCATAAGAGAATGGTCCATCGCCATAATCAGTTCATGCTTTTGATTAAACTGCTGAAGAATAAGTTTCAGGTGCTGGTTAACCAGTTCCTGTTTTTCCATCAAATATTTCTCCAGATTAAAATCCATGTTATTCATCTTTAAAGGGCACTTCTTTTAGATTATCATCACGGTCTTTTGTAAGCATTGTTATTTTTTTTTCGGTTTTATCCAAAAGATCAAGACAATATTTTGACTGCTTCATCCCTGCTTCATATTTTTTTACAGCATCCTCAAGACAAAGTTCTCCTGATTCCATTTGCCTTACAATCTTTTCAAGCTCATTTAAAGCTGTTTCAAACGTTTTTTTTTTAGCCATTTGCTTTTTCCACCCTTGTAACCAGTCGTCCTTGCGAAAGGATCACTTCTATTTGATCATTTTTTTTCACACAACTTGAATCTGTAATCACTTTTTTATCAGAAACAAATCTTGAAATACTATATCCTCTTTTTAAAATCGCTTCTGGATTTAATGCCTGAAGCATAGAGTCAAGCTCTAAATGTTTTGTTTTTATCAATTGCATATAATGGTTCATCCTGCCGGTTAATCTTGATTCATAATCTTCAAGCCTGAATCTCAAATCATAAACAACTCTTTCAGGGTTTTTTAATCTTGAAATCAAATAAAAAACAGTCTGATTGAGCAGAGCAACTTTTTTGTTCAACAAAGTAGTCAGATTTTCCTGCAGACCTGAAACCCTTTGAACCAGATTTTTTTTATCAGGAAGGGCAAGTTCAGCAGCAGCAGAAGGGGTAGGGGCTCTTAGATCAGCAACAAAATCAGCAATGGTATAATCAGTTTCATGGCCCACCCCTGTGATAATCGGTATATGAGAATCAAAAATTGCATTTGCGACAAGCTCAGAATTAAATGCAGATAAGTCTTCCAGAGAACCGCCGCCGCGTGCCAGTATGATCAAATCAGATTTTTGAAATTGATTGACAAGATTTATCGCATCACGGATTTCATTTTCTGATCCGTTTCCCTGGACTTTAACCGGAATAATTTCAAGAGGGCAGTTTGAAAACCGTCTCTGGGCAACATTAATAATATCTCTGACAGCAGCACCGGTACCGGACGTAATAATGCTGATTTGAGACGGTAAAAACGGAATTGCCTTTTTGTGTTTCTCATCAAAAAGACCCTGGTCAGATAACTTTTTTTTAAGTTGTTCAAATGCGACCTGAATGGAACCCGCACCTTCCGGTTCCAGATGCTCAAAAATGATCTGATAAGATCCCCTGGGTTCATACAGGGAAAGTCGCGCCAGACCCATAATATTCATACCGTTTTCAGGTTCAAACTTAAGGTTGCGCTTTTGATTTTTGAACATCACGGCACTGATGGCGGCCTGCGGGTCTTTTAATGTAAAATAAGAGTGGCCGGAACCAGGAACCGCATAGTTGGAAATTTCTCCTGTTACCCATATAAAAGGAAAGGTCTCTTCTAAAAGAGATTTGATTTCCCTTGTTAATTTAGAAACCGTGTAAATATGTCCTGTGTTTTTTTCTGCTGTTATCATTTATCTATAAAGCCCATCCAAATGCCATCCAAAATTTATATATATAAAACAATGG